>JALVAU010000368.1 GCA_027011025.1 Campylobacteraceae bacterium
TTCTTTGCTCTATAGATTTTTCATATAGTTCACTTAAGTGATAGCCACCCTCATCATAAGCCTCTTTTTCCCCAAGCTCTTTTATGGAGTCTTGCAGTGCAATATCGTGTTTTTTACTTATTTCAAAAAGAGGTTTACTAAGCTTGTCTCCCAACCCTTTTAAGATTACATGTAGAGGTTTACTTTCATATAGTGGTTTTACAACTTGGTTTCTAAGTGCAATAGAGGGCTCTAGCGAGTTAAAACTGACTGCTAAATCTTCTCTCTCTAAGTATGTGCACTCTGGTAGTATAACATCAGCTAACATGGCTGTATCACAAGGCATCATATCTATGACCACTACTAGATCAAGTTTTTCTAAAAATTTTTGAGTTTTTGAAATGTTTGGAATGCCATGCATTATATTGTGTTTTCTTGCAAATAAAGCTCGTATTTTATATGGTGAAGTATCTCTTAAGACCTTATCTCTAAAATTTAGCCAACTTCCAGCTTTTGCGGAGCCATAAGCTATACCATCTAAATCAAATCTATCTTGTGTGTTTGAATAAAGAGGTTCATTTACTTCTAAACTAGGAAGCTTAAAAGGCTTTCCATATATAATTCCGCCTTTTTTATTCAGATTTCCTGCTAGTGCGTTTAAAATTGCCATAGCTCTTCTAAATTGAAAATCATTTCTGCTTCCTACACTTCTTCTTCCAGGATAAAATAGAGGATTCTTTGCGCTAAAAAACTCTTTTGTTATCTGCTCTATTAAAGATGCATCTATACCACATTTTTCTTGTGCCCATTTTGAGTTATAATTGCTTTGTAAGATTAGTTTTTTGTATTCATTAAAGTCCTTAAAATGTTTTTTTACAATTTTTTTATTATATAAGCTGTTTTTGAATGCTATATATGTCATTGCTAGACAAAATGCCAAATCGGTTCCTGGTTTAATAGGAAGCCATACATCGGCTTTTATAGCACTAACGGTACATCTTGGGTCTATGACAATAATTTTTCCACTTCTCTTTTTGGAAAGCTTTATGCTGTCGGGTGTGACTAATGATTCAAGTCTATTTGACCCTGCAAATATTGTGTAGTCACTTCCATCGACATCGGGTTCACCGACTGTACCTATCGTCAAAAGGTATGCTCCTAGTCTTGTATTTAAGCAGATTGAACCCTCATCTATAAAATTTGAACTACCGATTTTTCCACCGAAGAATTTTATCATCTCCTCTTTTTCAAAACCTTCGCCATTGCAATATGCTATGGTTGAGCGGTTGTCTTTCTCTTTTTCTAAAATAGACACCAAAGAGTCTTTTATATACTCATAAGCTTCATCCCAAGTGACTTTTCTATATCTTCCATCTCCTCTTTTACCGATTCTTATAAGAGGATATTTTAGTCTATCCTTGTCATACAAGGCTTGAATACCAGAATTTCCTTTTGGGCATAGCATATTTTGACTTTTTGGAAAGTAAGGATTGGGATCTAATTTTGTGACAATTCCATCTTCAATTCTCGCGAATCCGGCACATTTGTTTCTGCATATATTACATAGATAGGGAATATTTTGGGCTTTAGAGTCAGATGTTTTGGTTGTAATTGGTATATTAAAAATATCTATTTTAGTTTTTTCACTTCCAAAAACAGTTGAATAACTTCCAAATATGCTAAGTGCTATACTCTGTTTTAAAAATCTCCTTCTGGATGTTTCTATAAGCATTTTGCTCCTTCAAAAAATTTGTTTATTATACATTAGAATCGTAAATAATTTTAAAAAATTAAGGAATATTGATGTAGAATACAAGTAATAG
>JALVAU010000369.1 GCA_027011025.1 Campylobacteraceae bacterium
CTTGCAGCTTCTACTGCTAAAACCTTTGTGTTTGGGTCTATCACTTTATCTATATACTCTCTATCTTGCTCAATAAACAAGTCAAAACAAGGCACACTGACTACATTTGCATTTATACCGGCTAACTCCAAATGACAGGCAGCTTTGAGTGAAGGCATAAGCTCACTTCCACTTGCGATGATAGTAAGTGTTGCATTTTCTCTTTTTTTGATTAAATATCCACCTCTTTGCACTTCTCCAAATGCAATCTCTCCTGCTTTTAGAGTTTGCAATTTTTGACGAGAGAGAACAAAGGCTGATGGTGAATTTTTCATACCAAGGGCTTTCTTCCAACACTCTACATTTTCACTAGCATCTGCAGGACGGAAAGTATAAAAATTTGGCATTGCACGAAATTGACTAAGTTGTTCTATGGGCTGATGTGTTGGTCCATCTTCTCCAACACCTATGCTATCGTGTGTCCAAACATAAAAATTTTGGATACCCATGAGTGCCGATAGTCTAGCTGCCGGTTTTAAATAATCACTAAATATGAAAAATGTAGCACTAAACGGCATAAAAAGACCATATAAGGATATGGCATTTGTTATAGCTGCCATAGAGTGTTCACGAATACCAAAATGGATATTTCTGCCTATCGGAAACTCTCCCATATCATTTAGGTAACTTTTATTTGATGGAGCCAAATCTGCACTTCCACCAACAAAACCAGGAAGTGCTCTAGCTATCGCATTTAGTATCTGTCCATTGCTATCTCTAGTGGCAACTTGTGAGCTATCTTCGTAGGAAGGCCAAGCGATTTTTGAAAAATCAGGATTTAAAAGTGCCTTTAAAGCTTCATTTTGCTCTATCAAAGGAGCTTCATTTAAAAGTTTTTTCCACTCTCGCTCATACAAATCACCTTTTTCAACTGCACAAGCAAACCTAGCTTTAACATCCTCACTGATAAAAAACTTCTCTTTAGGATCAAATCCTGCTCTCTTTTTTGATTCTTCTATCACCTCTTCACCTAAAGGTGCGCCATGTGTAGCGCTACTTCCCTCTAGCCCAACAGCACCTTTTCCTATGATAGTTTTTGCAATAATCAGATATGGTTTACTCTGCTCTTTTGCATTATTTAAGACCTCATCTATCTCTTCATAGTCATGACCATCTATACGAGATACCTGCCAACCAGCGGCTTCAAAACGCATCTTTACATCTTCACTCCAAGTTAGATTTGTATCTCCCTCTATGGTGATGTGGTTACTATCATAAAACAACACTAAATTGTCTAAGCCAAGATGTCCGGCAAGTGCACATGCTTCGTAGCTAATACCCTCTTCCAAATCACCGTCTCCACAGAGTGCATAGACTTTGTGATCTATGATCTTAGCTGTTTGGCTATTTAATTTACTCTCTGCTAACTTCTCTGCCATTGCAAATCCGACTGCATTTGCTACACCTTGTCCTAATGGACCTGTTGTTATCTCTACACCGGGCACTTCTGTATATTCAGGATGACCGGGTGTTTTACTACCTAATTGTCTAAAGTTTTTCAAATCTTCCAAGCTAATATCATAACCACTTAAGTGTAAAAAAGCATATATCAATGATGAAGCATGTCCTCCACTAAAAACCAATCTATCCCTATTTAGCCACTTTGGATTTTTTGGATTATGCTTTAAGTGTCTACTTAAAACTGTTATTATATCTGCTAATCCCATCGGTGCACCCGGATGTCCGCTGTTTGCTTTTTGAATCATATCTGCACACAAGAATCTTATCGTATCCGCCTGTTTTTGTAACATATCTAAATCATCCATTAAAGTATCCCTTTACTATTTTATCTAGCCTGATGGCAAGATTTTCATCTAATTTTCCTAACTCCACATGTAAAGCTTCTAATGCTTTTTTCTTATATCTCAAAGCTCCCTCTAATCCAAGAAGGTTTACAAATGAATTTTTATGCTCGTCATTGCCTGTTGGCTTTCCTGCCTCCTCTTGGCTTTGGGTTGCATCTATAATATCATCTTGGACTTGAAACAGTAAACCCAGATTTAATCCAAGATTATATATCGCTGTTTTAGAGTTCTTGTCCAATTCACATATAGTAGCTCCCATAAGTAGAGATGCTGCTATGAGTTTGGCTGTTTTATTTAAGTGCAAAAATTCAAGCTCTCTTTGCATTAAAACCCTATCTTCAAATTCACAATCAATCGCTTGACCGATAACCATACCTCCGCTTCCACCATTTTGTGCCAAAATTTTAACCAATTCTGTCTTTATTTTATCACTCAAAGGTGCAGTAGAAATTTTTAGGAAAGCATCGGTATTTAGTGCATCTCCTGCTAAAATAGCTGTTACATCATCGTAAGTTACATGTAGAGTAGGGTAGCCTCTTCTTAAGTTTGCGTCATCCATAGATGGCAAATCATCATGTATCAAAGAGTAAGTATGTAGCATCTCTAGTCCTAATGCCACAGGATATGAGTTTTGCAACAAAAGAGGAGAGCATGTATCTACCACACTTAAGAGCAACAAAGGTCTAAATCTTTTTCCACCGGCTTTTAATATCTCGCCTAATGCTTTTTGAAAATGGGGATGAAAGCCATCGACTACCGGTAAGTTCTCTTCTAAATATAGTTCAAAATTTCTCAATATATTCTCTTGTCTGCTCACAAAGCAACCTTTATAAAAAATTGAAAATCATCTCTGTCAAATAGCAAATCCAAACTCTTTTTCTCTACTTTGGAAAAAAAGCTCTTTACATCATTTTGATTTTTTACATTTACTCTGTCTATTTGCAAAAGTTTATCTCCGATTTTTAAACCCTCTTTTTGTGCAAATGAACCCTTAGCTATACCGATAATTTTGAGCTTTTTATCAAAAAAAATACCTCTATTTTCCAAAAATGAGTCACTTAGCTCCCCGCCTCCGTATCTTTTTTTTACCCTTATACTCAGTGTTTGAATTTTGCCATCTCTTATAAACTCTATCTTAACAATCTGATTTCTCTTTTGAAACAGTATAAAATCTTGGATATCCTCTACTTTATAAACTTTTCTGTTATTGATTTGTTTGATAATATCCCCAACTTTTAACTTCTGATTTTTGAATAAAGGATTTATAAAAGAGACCACAATATCTTTGCCTCTCTTTGCAAATCTAGCACCAATATCTCCATAAAATATCTCGCTAGAGTGTAAAAATCTTTTTATGAAATTTGAAGATATAAATTTTCCGTTACCGACTCCCAAACCGTATATATCACAACATAGGCAAGATATCATACTATTTGGTGGAGTTTTGCTATTTTGTTCAAAATAGATATTTAAACCTACCCCTCTTTGAGCAAAATTACCGGCATACATAGAGTTATCATCCATGCTAGCAAGCCACTCTCCCAAGGTTAGTTTATCTGTATCTTTCAGCTTTACAAAAGGCATAGGTTTTTGTCTGTAAAATAGATAAAGGTTTAAAAATGGATCATATTTTACAAACGGATATTTTGGTTTTTTTTTCAGATATGCTACAGCATAATGTTTGCTTATAGCTATGGCCTTTGTATCACCAAAATAGACAATCGATTTTATATCTCTTTTATAGCACTGCTTAAAATTTGGATATACAAAACTAGTACTATATAAAATATTTAAAAAAAATAGTAAAATTAAAACAACTCTCATAATACTCCTTTGATTAGGTACTTATTTGGTAAAACCACCCAATCCACCTAACATTTGAGAAGCTGCAAGTTTTTTATTCTCTTCTACCATCTTTTGCCCATCATTGATGGCACTTATCAATAAAATTTGCAACGACTCTTTATCTTCAAGCAGTGAATCATCAATACTCAAATCAATAACCTCTCCATGTCCGTTCAGGTTTACCTTTATGAGTCCTCCTCCACTTTTTGCAACAAACTCTTTATTGCTGGCATCTTCCTCCATCTTCTTTGCTTGTTTTTGTGCTAATTCTAGCATCTCTCCCATCTTGGAAAAGTCCATATTTTCAAACATTTATATCCCCTTAGCCTACAAAATCTCTTATCTCTTCTATATTGTTGCTACCATCTACAAGTACAACATACGGTTTAAAATTTTCTATCTCGTCATCACTCATGCTAGCATAGGCTATGATAATAACCATATCTCCCACCTCTGCCTTTCTAGCAGCTGCTCCGTTTAGACATATATCTTTTTTTCCTCTTGTTCCTTCTATCACATAAGTGCTGAATCTCTCGCCATTATTTATATTTACTATTTCAACTTTTTGTCCAACTCTTAATCTTGCAGCATCCATCAAATCTCTATCTATTGTAATTGAGCCTACATAATTTAGATTTGCATCACTTACTACTGCTCTGTGAATTTTACTATATAGCATTTCAAATCTCATCTGTTTTGTCCATCTATAAAATTTTTTATTATCTCTCTGTCATCAAAAGGAATTTTATCTCCTTTGATCTCCTGATAAGTCTCATCGCCTTTGCCTAAAACCAATAGAACTTCATCACTCTTTTGCCATTTTATCGCCTCTAATAGTGCTTTTTTTCTATCTGTCTCAACCTTTATGCTTTCTTGATTTTTGATACCTTTTAATATATCTTTTATGATCTCTTTTGGATTTTCACTTCTTGGATTGTCACTTGTTACTACTATTTTTTTTGCATATTTAGAAGCTACAAAACCCATTTTTGCCCGTTTTCCTCTATCTCTGTCTCCACCTGCTCCAAAGACAACTATCGTATTTTTGCTTTTCATACTATCTAACACTTTTTCCATCCCATCTGGTGTATGAGCAAAATCAACAATAATAAGCGGTTCCTCGCTTACAATCTCCATGCGTCCTTGCACACCCGCAAAATCTTCCACTACTTTACATATCTCTTCCATAGATGCGATACCAAGCATATCGACTGAGCCAATAGCAGCTAATATATTGTAAAGATTAAAAAAACCATGCATCGGGCTAGAAAATTCATAAACTTTATCAATTTTTGCTACTGCTGCACTTATGCCATCATTTAAAGTATAAGCGAGCACTTTATAAGTGGCAGGATTTTCCACTCCATAAGTTCTGCAATTTTTAGGATTAAACTCTATTTTACTCTCATCCTTATTTATAAGTTTAGAGGATTCGTCACTAAAAAAACTGCTCTTTACTTTGATATAATTTTCTAAACTTTTATGATAATCAAGATGATCTTGGCTAACATTTGTAAAGACTTTTAAAGCAAAATTTAACCCATCTATTCTATTTTGCTCAATCGCATGAGAGCTTACTTCCATTATAAAATATTCGCATTTATCACTAATTGCTTGTCTTATATTTTGCATAGTCTTAAAAATAGTAGGGGTAGTCAAGCCTTTTTTAGAGATTTGTTTATCATTTATGAAACACCCTCTAGTACCTTGTAGGGCAACTCTCTTTCCTAAATCTAACAAAATAGAGTATATGGCAGCTGCTGTGGTTGTCTTTCCGTTTGTGCCGGTGATTCCTATGATTTTTATATCATTAATACCCATTATCTCCGATACTTCTTTGGCACCAAGTATGCACCTGCAACCTCTCTTTTTTGCATCTTGGAGATATCTTTCATTTAATTTTGTTAAGAAAAATGCACTCTGGTTTGTACACTTCTTAGAGTCGTCTGTTATGAATGAAAAGTCATAACTTTTATCTAAATTTTTTTTCAATACTCTATTGCTCGGTTAACAAGAGATCTAAGTTTTTTGTCATTTGGAAAAACACTTATGGCACTCTCTAAATAATTCAGAGATATATCTGCAAATCCATTCTCTATCAACATCTCTAAAAAATCTATGAAGTCCTCTTTTTTTGATATAAGAACCTTGGTAGAAAACATAATATCTTCAAATGCTTTTTTAAAACTTCCTCGCCTTTGCATAAACTCTTTAAAATCCTCATACTCTATGCCATTTTCCATAGCAAGTGCTTGCTCAAACTCTTTTTTTTCTATCATATCATATATGGATTCGACACTATTATCTACCAATCCTATAATCTCTTCCATAATATCTTCATTGCCGTCACTATCACTCTCTTTTGAAAGAAAATAGTACTCAAAAAGCGCATTTGCAACAATCTCTTTTTCACTTGCCATATCGCAAAGTATAGCCCCTAGTTTTGCATCTTGCGATTGGGGATCTTCTTGCAAGGCTAGAGAAAAATAAAAAAGCGCCAAAGCATAGTCTCTTTTATAAAAACTATCAATCCCAAGAGTTACATGTAGATTCATATTTACCTAAAATGCCTCTATATCAAACTCTGTACCAAGTGGTATGCTAATCACCTCTATCTCAGGATGTATATCAATCCTAAGCTGTCTTTCTATACCATACTTGAGCGTTTGAGATGCAGATGCACAACCATGACATGCGCCTTGAAGCTGTACAAAAACTTTACCGTTTTTAATCCCCAAAAGTGTCAACCCACCACCGTCTAATGCCAACATAGGTTTGACTTTTTCTAGAGATTTCTCTACCGCAGGAAGTAATTCTTCGTCTGAAAAAGGTATCATTTGATGTCCTAATATTTTTTCTTATTTAACCAAATCTTTGGTTAAAAGCGACTGAATTATGCAAGATAGTTGAGAGAGTAAGTAAATCTACTC
>JALVAU010000370.1 GCA_027011025.1 Campylobacteraceae bacterium
AGAGAGCAGGAGTGGTAGAGAAGGTTGACAATAAAAGCATATACATTTTAGGTGAAGATGAAAATGGTTCTTTTATCGATCTGTATGTTTTGCAAAAAAATATGAGAACAAACCAAAATACAACATTTACACAAAAAGTTGTAGTAAAACAGGGTGATAGCGTAAAAAAAGGACAAATCATAGCAGATGGTCCAAGTATGGACAAGGGTGAACTTGCGATAGGTAAAAATGTTATGGTAGCCTTTATGCCTTGGAATGGATATAACTATGAGGATGCCATCGTAATCAGCCAAAAACTGATAAGAGACGATGCATTTACGAGTGTTCATACATATGAAAAAGAGATAGAAGCAAGAGAGCTCAAAGATGGTGTTGAAGAGATAACTAAAGATATTCCAAATGTAAGAGAGGAAGATCTTGCTCATCTAGATGAGAGTGGTATTGTTAAAATAGGAACATATATAAAGCCTGGTATGATTATGGTTGGAAAAGTTTCGCCAAAAGGAGAGGTAAAACCAACTCCTGAAGAGAGACTGCTTCGTGCTATATTTGGTGAGAAAGCAGGACATGTTGTAAATAAATCCCTTTATGCATCCCCATCTTTAGAAGGTGTTGTTGTTGATGTTAAGATTTTTACAAAAAAAGGATATGAAAAAGATCCAAGAGCACTAAGAGCATATGAAGAAGAGAAAGATAAGCTAGATCGAGAACACCATGATAAGCTTTTGATGTTAGATCGAGAAGAGATGCTTAGAATCAACTCATTAATGTCAAAAAACCCTCTCGAGAAAGAGCAAGAGATAAATAAAAAAGAGTATAGCAAAGGTGATTTTGTTGCCAAAGAGGATTTGGAAAAAATCAATAGATTTGCAATAAATACAATCATAAAAGCATATTCAAAAGATATTGAAGCAGAGTATAAAGATCTTAAAAATTATTTTCAAAACGAGAAGAAAAAGCTCAAAGAGGAGCATGACGAAAAACTAGATATACTTGAAAAAGATGATATTTTACCTAGCGGTGTAGTAAAACTTGTCAAGATATATATAGCCACAAAAAGAAAATTAAAAGTCGGTGATAAGATGGCAGGGCGACATGGAAATAAAGGTATCGTCTCAAATATCGTGCGTGAAATAGATATGCCATACTTGAAAAATGGCGAAGCTGTTGATGTTGTTCTTAACCCACTAGGAGTTCCTAGTCGTATGAATATCGGTCAGATACTAGAGGTTCATCTAGGTTTGGTTGGTAGAAGATTAGGCGATCAGATAGCTGAAATTTTTGAAGAGAAACAGGGTGATTGGATAAAAACATTAAGAGAAAAAATGACTCAAATTGCAGATGTAGCAAAACTAATGAATGCAAAAGAATTTTTATCTAAAATTGATGATGAAAAACTCCTTGAATATGCAAGAGATTGGAGTACAGGAGTAAGATTTTCAACTCCTATATTTGAAGGTGTCAATGAAGAAGAGTTTAAAAAACTCTTTGAACTTGCAAAGATAGATATGGATGGAAAAACAGATTTATATGATGGCAAGACAGGTGAGAAAATAAAAGAGAGAGTTAATGTAGGTTACATGTATATGCTGAAACTTCACCATTTAGTTGATGAAAAGATGCATGCGAGAAGCACAGGACCATACTCTTTGGTAACTCAACAACCAGTTGGCGGTAAAGCACTATTTGGTGGACAAAGATTTGGTGAAATGGAAGTTTGGGCACTTGAAGGTCATGGTGCTGCACATACTCTAAGAGAGATGTTAACTGTTAAATCAGATGATGTTGAAGGAAGAGTTGCAGCGTATAAGGCACTTACAAGAGGCGAGAATGTACCAACAACCGGTATTCCTGAAACTTTCTTTGTACTAACAAATGAATTAAAGTCTTTGGCTTTAGATGTAGAAGTATATAATGAGGTGGATGAATAATGATTCTATTAATGAGTATAAACAGAGGTTTAATAGATAAAACAGAATCTTCTTGCCAAAGACAAAGCTTTAGTGAGAAGAATTTCTTGGGAGATTTGCTTTCAAGAAAGGAGATATTGATATGAAACGATTGGAACCTATCGAAATATTAGATGACAATAAACCAAGAGATTTTAGTGCTTTTCAATTAAGGCTAGCCAGCCCGGAGAAGATAAAATCTTGGAGTTTTGGAGAGGTAAAAAAGCCTGAAACTATAAACTATCGTACTCTAAAGCCAGAGAGAGACGGACTCTTTTGTGCAAAAATATTTGGACCTGTCAGGGATTATGAGTGTCTTTGTGGTAAATATAAGAAAATGCGATATAAAGGCATCAAGTGTGAAAAATGTGGTGTTGAAGTAACAAGTACAAAAGTAAGAAGATCACGAATGGGGCATATAGAGCTTGTTGCACCTGTAGCACATATTTGGTATGTAAATTCGCTTCCAAGCAGAATCGGTACACTTTTGGGTGTTAAAATGAAAGATTTGGAAAGAGTTTTATACTATGAAGCATATATTGTAAGCCAGCCTGGTGATGCTTTTTATGATGCTGAAAATAGTAAAAAAGTAGAAAAGTATGATGTTCTAAATGAAGAGCAGTATCAATCACTATATCAGAGATTTGGCGATAGTGGCTTTGTGGCTGATATGGGTGGACAGATAGTTAAAGATCTGTTGGCAGACTTGGATTTGGTGGAGATTTTAGCAACACTTAAAGAGGAGATGAGTCATACCAATTCTGAAGCAAAAAAGAAAACCATCATAAAAAGATTGAAGATTGTAGAGGCACTTTTACATAGCGGCAATAGAGCAGAATGGATGATGATAACAGTTCTTCCTGTTCTTCCACCGGATCTTAGACCTTTGGTTGCACTTGATGGCGGTAAATTTGCTGTAAGTGATGTAAATGATCTCTACAGAAGAGTTATAAACAGAAACTCAAGATTAAAGAGATTGATGGAGCTTGATGCACCGCAAATCATCATAAGAAATGAGATGAGAATGTTACAAGAGAGTGTTGATGCTCTTTTTGATAATGGTCGTAGAGCAAATGCTGTAAAGGGTGCAAATAAAAGACCTCTTAAGTCACTCTCTGAAATCATAAAAGGTAAGCAAGGAAGATTTAGACAAAACTTGCTTGGAAAAAGAGTTGATTTTTCTGGTCGTTCTGTAATCGTAGTTGGACCAACTTTGAGGATGGATCAGTGTGGATTGCCAAAACTGATGGCACTAGAACTCTTTAAACCACATTTGATTGCAAGACTTGAAGAGAAGGGTTATGCTACAACCATAAAGCAAGCTAAAAAGATGATCGACAATAAAACAAATGAGGTATGGGAGTGCTTAAGTGAGGTAGTTGACGGGTATCCTGTTTTGCTTAACCGTGCACCGACACTTCACAAACTATCAATACAAGCTTTTCATCCTGTACTGATAGAGGGAAAAGCTATAAGGCTTCATCCTTTGGCCTGTTCTGCTTTTAATGCTGACTTTGACGGTGATCAAATGGCAGTTCATGTGCCGCTTTCTCAGGAGGCTATCGCAGAGTGTAAAGTTTTGATGATTAGCTCTATGAATATTTTACACCCAGCTTCAGGAAAAGCTATAGCTGTACCTACACAAGATATGGTATTGGGACTCTATTACCTCTCTTTAGAGAAGATGAATGCAAAGGGATCAAACAAGATTTTTTCAAATGTTGATGAGATTAAAATAGCCATGGATTCTGGTTTCTTGGAAGCTCAAGCAAAGATAAAAACAGTAGTTGATGGCAGAGTTATCTTCACAACTGCCGGTAGAATGATTTTAAAATCAATACTACCAGATTTTGTTCCACCTCAAAAATGGAATAGAGTTATGAAAAAGAAAGATATAGGTGATTTGGTTGATTTTGTATATAAAGAGGGTGGATATGGCGTAACAGCTGAATTTTTGGATAATATTAAAAATTTAGGTTATAAATATGCGACAATAGCCGGAGTTTCTGTATCTATTGATGATATAAAAGTGCCAAAAGCCAAAAAAGAGAAAGTTGCGGCAGCAAAGAAAAAAGTAAGAGAGATACAAAAACAGTTCAGTTCAGGTCTATTGACAGAGCAAGAGAGATATAACAAGATTGTAGATATTTGGACTGATACAAATAATGAAGTTGCCAAAGAGATGATGAAACTAACCGAAAGTGATAAAGGCGGATTTAACTCAATCTATATGATGGCAGACTCAGGGGCAAGAGGTAGTGCTGCTCAAATTCGTCAGCTTGCAGGTATGAGAGGGCTTATGGCAAAGCCTGATGGTAGTATTATTGAGACGCCTATTATCTCAAACTTTAGGGAAGGTTTAAATGTACTTGAGTACTTTATCTCTACCCACGGAGCTAGAAAAGGATTGGCAGATACTGCTTTGAAAACCGCAAATGCTGGATATTTAACTAGAAAATTAATAGATGTTGCTCAAAATGTAAAAGTAACTATGCATGATTGTGGAACACATGAGGGCGTTGAAATCACAGAAATTACCGAGGGTGGAGAATTAATTGAATCTCTCAGTGATAGAGCATTTGGTAGAGTTTTAGCAGAAGATATTATAGACAGCATTACAAATGAAGTTCTTTTTACGGAAGGAACGCTTATAGATGAAAAAAAAGCAGCCACATTAAAAGAGGCAGGAATTCGTTCTGTTATTATTAGGACACCTATTACATGTAAAGCTAAAAAAGGTATCTGTTCAAAATGTTATGGTGTAAACCTTGGTGTTGGCTCTCTTGTGAAGCCAGGTGAGGCTGTAGGTATCATATCAGCTCAATCTATCGGTGAGCCAGGAACTCAGCTAACACTTAGAACATTTCACATAGGTGGTACAGCATCTACTGAAGCTCAAGATAGACAGGTCATTGCTAGAAAAGAGGGTTTTATTCGTTATTACAATGTTAAAACATACCTGTCTAAAGAGGGAAAAAATGTTGTAGCAAACAGAAGAAATGCTTCTATATTGCTAGTTGAGCCAAAAATTAAAACTCAAATTGATGGTGTATTAAATATTGATAATTCACATGATGAGACTATACTGACTATTAAAAGTGATGAACAAGAGATAAAATATACTCTAAGAAAGAGTGACCTTGCAAAAGCAAATGAGCTAGCCGGTGTAAGTGGTAAAGTTGAGGGGAAATTTTATCTGCCATATAAAAATGGAGATGAGGTTCATCAAAATGAGAGCATAGTTGAAGTTATAAAAGAGAGTTGGAGTGTTCCAAATCGTATCCCATATGCTAGTGAATTAAAAGTCCATGACGGAGACCCTATATCATTAAAAATCTTAACTGAAGCTATAGGAACGGTAAAATACTATAAGCTTACAGGGGATTATTTAGAGAGATATAACCATATTGAGAAAGATCATTTGGTTGATGAGAAAGGTCTTTTTGCTGTTATAGCAGATGATGAGAACAGAGAGGCAATAAGACACTATATCCCTAGAGGTTCAATAATAGATATCGAAGATAATGCAAAAGCAAAGAGTTTTGATGAGGTTATAGCTCATCCTAGCAGTGCAGAACAGATAGTTATAGCAGAGTGGGATCCATACTCTATACCTATTATTGCAGAAGAGTCTGGTGTCGTAACATTTGAAGATATAGAGCCTGGTGTTAGCGCAACAGAACAGTTTGATGAGATGACAGGAGAGAGCAGATTGGTTATAAATGAGTATTTACCATCTGGTCTTAAGCCTACATTGATAGTTGCTACGCAGTCTGGCAATATTGTAAGATATCAACTAGAGTCTAAAACAGCAGTATTTGTAAAAGACGGTGATACAGTTATGATAGCAGATATTTTAGGAAGAACTCCTAAAGCAGCTGCAAAATCAAAAGATATCACGGGTGGTTTGCCAAGAGTTAGTGAACTTTTTGAAGCAAGACGACCAAAAAATGCAACTGTAATAGCTGAAATTGATGGAACTATTAGATTTGGAAAACCTTTAAGAGCCAAAGAGAGAATTATTATAGAAGCTGATGATGGCGCAACGGCAGAGTATCTAGTGGCAAAAAATACACAAATACATGTACATGCCGGTGAATTTGTACATGCCGGTGAGAAATTAACAGATGGTATTGTTTCAAGTCATGATATTCTTAGGATTATGGGTGAAAAAGCACTACATTACTATATTATTAGTGAAATTCAAAAAGTTTATCGAAGACAGGGTGTTGCTATTAGTGATAAACACATAGAGGTAATTGTCTCTCAAATGCTAAGACAAGTCAAGATAGTAGATAGTGGAAATACAAAATTTATTGAAGGCGATTTGATAAGCAGACAAAGATTTAGAGAAGAGAATGAGAAAATTATGGAGATGGGTGGTGAACCTGCTATCGCTGAACCTATACTTTTGGGTGTTACAAGAGCAGCAATCGGAAGTGATAGTATTATTTCAGCTGCATCATTTCAAGAGACAACAAAGGTTCTGACAGAAGCTAGTATCGCAGCCAAGATGGACCATTTAAGAGATCTTAAAGAAAATGTTATCTTGGGGCGAATGATTCCGGTGGGAACAGGTTTATATAAAGATAAAATAGTAAAAATTACTAATAGTGCAGAGGTAGAAGGCTAAGACTCAAGGAGACATGCAATATGTCTCCTTGAGGGTT
>JALVAU010000371.1 GCA_027011025.1 Campylobacteraceae bacterium
CATGTGCAAGAAGATTTTATCCTAGATGATGGACAAATTCTTGCTATATTTCCAAAGGTTGGAGGGGGATAAATAGCCCTCTCCTCTTTTTATTTTTTATTGTTCTACTTTTTTGATACCTAAGATCAGTCTATATGAACCCGGAGTGCCCGGCGGTAGTAGTGCTATTCTGTCACCGTTTTTTAGAATTGTATCTTTAGGTTGAACTTTGCGATTTATAAAGACAGCTTCTACTTCACCGTCTGAAAAACCAAATTGTTCTATAATATCCTGCGGGGTGAATCCATCAGGAAATTCCATAGGCGCCTCAACATATGGTATATTTTGCTCTTTTAGCTTTTTTCTAAGAAAACTAAAAGCATTAAAAGTAATTTTGATCACATAAAGTCCTTTTTATGGTGTCACTTATTAGAGTGTTTCTTTTTCTTCATCTTGTCTTTTGCTAATTTTTGCATATCTTCTGTTGTATCAAGTTCATCCATTATTTCAACACCAAGTAGAGTCTCTATACAGTCTTCAAGTGTTACTATTCCTTCGGTTTGCCCATAGCTGTCAGTTACTAAGAACATATGCTCTTTTCTTTTTATAAATAGATCCAATGTGTAAGATACGGGTATATTTTCATTGACAGAGAAGATAGGCTGCATCAAGCTTTCTAACTTTTCATCTTGACTCTCTATGGCTTTTTCAAAAATTTGCTTGCTTAAAACTACCCCTATGATATTATCTATAGTCCCGTCAAACAGAGGGACTCTGGAAAATTTTCTAATTCCGGGTCTGTCTATTATATCTTTTATCTGTGTCTCTTTTTCTAGCGCAAAAATAACGCTTCTTGGAGTTAAAATTTCATGTACTTTACTTTTATTTAGGCTTAGTATATTTTCTATATAATCAGACTCTTTTTCATCAATAACACCCTCGTTTTCACTAATGAGTGTACTCTCTAGTAGCTCTTCTCTTGTGATAATATTTGCATTTTCATCTTTTGCTATTTTTTTTGTTATAAATAGCGAAACAACTATGAGAGGATAGGTGATAAATATGAAAAAATTTATAACATAAGAGGCAACAGGTGCTAACTCTTTGTAATACATAGCTCCTATAGTCTTTGGTATAATCTCTGATACAAATAGTATAACCAAAGTCAAAATAGCAGAGACATAAAACATATATTCATTGCCAAAAAGCTTGCTAGCTTGTGCCCCTACTCCAGCAGCTCCTAGTGTATTTGCTACGGTATTTAAGATCAATATAGAAGCTAAAGATATGTTTAACTCTTTTTTTAGCTTCTCCAAAGATATACCGATACTTGGATTAGATTTTTTTACAACATTAATATGTGACAAATTCAAAGATAGCAGTATCGACTCAAGCATTGAGCACAAAAATGAAACCCCAACTGCAAGGGCGAAATATATGATTAGCAGTGTCATCTCTTTAATCCTTGAAGTAAGAAATGAGACTGCTTATTCGACGAATAATCAGACATAGTAGTATTTTAATAACTCCTTGTTATTTGATATTAATTCTCTTTTTATTAAACTTTTTAGCACTTCTTGATCACAATCAGTATCATCCGGCCACTCTCTGTCATAACCATCTTTTTTACTTTTATTTGTGGCGTCTATCCCTATATATTCTGTTTGCAAAAATATATCTCTCTTGGCATCTATATTGTTGACAACTCTCCAAATAAGCATATAAGGATTTGTGACATCATTTTTATCGATATCCACAAAAACCAAAAGCTTCAAGTGCCTCTTGAACTCTTTTAATTTTTCATAAATTTCTTTTATATTTTGACTCTTTTTTACACCAAAAACACAAATAGGTGTCTTTGTATGAGTCTTATACTGGCAAAGGGATTTAATATCAGAAATTTTGGAAGAGATTATATCTAAAAGTTCCTTATCTTCCAATATATCTTTTTTAGGATACCTGACATTGTCTTTTGTGCAATCAACTCCAAGTTTTCCACCATAACAGGCGTTTGGACTGGCGTGATCTAGTGCATCACATACACCTTCGCTTATGAGTATATTGTCCACACTTACTCTATCACATATATAATCGCTTATATCCTCATAATTATCTAGTTCCGGAGCATCGTCATTAACAAAAAAAGCGTGCTTGACAAAACTCATCTGCCCTACTCCCCAAAATGCATGCATAAATTGTTTGGCATGACCGGGATAGCAACTCTTCATCTTGGCTAGTATTAGATTGTGAAAAACACCATTTTCTGGCATACGATAATCTATGAGCTCAGGTGCAGTAGTCTTTAAGAGTGGCAAAAATATCCTCTCAGTAGCCCATCCCATATACTTATCTTCTAAAGGTGGTTTTCCAACAACAGTAGCTTGAAAGACAGGCTCTTTTTTCATAGTTATACAGGTAACATCCATCACAGGATATGGTTCTTTTAGTGTGTAGTACCCGGTATGATCTCCAAATGGACCCTCTATCTCCTCTTTACTTGGATCTACCCAACCCTCTATCACTATATCGCTGTCGCTTGGTATGTATATAGGATTTGTTTTTGATTTAACCAAAATGGCATTTTTCTCTTTTATCAACCCATAAAGTAGTAGTTCAAACATCCCATTTGGCATAGGAGCTTGTCCGCACCAAATATACAGAGGATCTCCGCCAATCGCAACACTTACAGGCATCTTTTTCCCGGCTTTTTTATATTCACTAAAAAAATGTGCACTGTCTTTGTGTATTTGCCAGTGCATACCAAGTCTATTTTTATCGTAAACTTGTAGCCTATACATACCAAGATTTTGCTTTTGCCCATCTAGGCTCTGCGTGTAAACCTGTCCCATTGTGATAAATGCCCCACCATCATCACTCCAAGTCTTTAAAATTGGAAGCTCAAATAGATCTATATTTTTCTTGACAATCTCTTGGGCTTGGGCTTTTGAATTTACTCTCTTTGGAAAAACAGTTTTTAAATCAAAAAGTTCTTTTAGCATCTCTAGCTTACCCCAAAAATCTCTGGGGGGTTTCATATGAAGTAACTCTTCTATCTTTGCTGCTATTGTATCGGGTTCTTTTTCAAAGATGAGTTTTGTAGCTTCATAAGAGCCAAAAACATTCATCAAAACAGGAGTATTGAACTTTTTATTCAATCGTTTGCTTACCGGATTTCTAAAAAGTAGTGCTTTTGAGTCTTTTTGTTTGACTTCAATATAAGCAATATGAGCCATCTCTAAGTCTATATCAACCTCTTCATCTATAATTTTCAAGAGATTGTTGTCTTTGAGTAGCTCTATCGTTCTTTTCATCTATAGTATCTCATTTAGTGCCATATTTTCAGCTCTTTTGAGTAGCTCTTTTGCTCCTCTTTCTATCATATTTTGGGCAAGTTTTTTGCCTATGGTTTTATACTCATCTATACTAACTTGAGTTTTTTCTCTTAAAACTTCTGTGCCATCTGGTAAACCTATCAGGCAAGATATATCTATATTGTTTTCATTGACTTTTGCATTGATGCCTATAGGGACTTGACAACCGCCCTCTAAAACTGTTACAAAATCTCTCTCAATAGTTGTCTCTATGATAGCATTCTTATCATTTAAAACCAAAATCAACTCTTCTACTTCAGGATTATCTACTATTTCAATCCCAAGTGCTGCTTGACCGCTAGCGGGTGTCATAACAGATGTATCTATCGGGCTAAAGAAATTCACTTCATTTTCAAGCCCCAATCTTTTGATACCGGCACTTGCTAAAATAATAGCATCATACTCTCCATCTTTTAGTTTTCTAATTCTTGTGTTTACATTGCCTCTTAAATTTTTTATCTTCAGATCAGGTCTCTTTTCTAAGAGTTGCATTCTTCTTCTTAGACTTGTTGTTCCTACAACTGCTCCGTTTGGAAGCTCATCTAGGCTAGAGTATTTTTGTGAAAGCATAGCATCTCTGACATCTTCTCTCTTTGTTATGACTGCTAATTTTAAGCCTTCTGGAAATTCCATAGGTACATCTTTTAGGCTATGGACTGCCAAGTGTGATTCGCCTCGTAGCATAGACTCTTCAAGCTCTTTTGTAAAGAGACCTTTTCCACCTATTTTTGCAAGCGGGGTATCCAAAATCTTATCACCTTTTGTTAGCATTTGTGCTAGCTCTACATGTAGCCCTTTATGGGATTCCATCAAAACTTGTTGCACATGCTCTGATTGCCATAGAGCAAGTTTGCTTTTTCTTGTAGCTATTATTAACTTATCCATATCTACTTGCTCTCTTTTGCTAATTTTTTATATAGTGATCTGCTTGGGTCTTTTTTGCCATTTACATATAGAGTTGGAGTTCCTCTTATCATAAGGTTATTTGCAACTCTTATATCACCATTTAGACGCTCTAATATATCTTTTGAATTTATATCTTTTTTTGTAAGATTTGTCTTAAAAATTCTATTAAACTCCTTTAAAACACTTGCCTCACTATTGTCTTTAAAGTCAAAAAGCTCTGTATATACCTTTAGTGTCAAGTCAGCATCACTCATAATTCCTAATTTTTGAGTTGCTAATTCTGCTTTAACTAAAGTTTTACTAGCAGGATGAATAGAGAGTGGAAAGTGGTAGTAATAAAGAGCAAAATTTTTGTTGTGTTTTTTTACCCACTCTAGCAGTTCAGGTACATACTCCATGCAAAATGGACATTGAGGGTCGCTAAAGATGATCAATCTGTTTTTTGCTTTTTGATTTCCTAGCAACAGATGGGCTTTGTCGTACATTTCAGGAGTTGCAGGAAAAGAGAAAGAACCCTTTATGCTTTTACCTGTATTTAAATCTATAAAATCTTTACTTATGAGAGTGCCGTCTGAAAATATGATATCTTTTACAGATATACTCTTGTTCTTGCTTGGAATTTGCAAATCAAGTTTCAAAAAATAGGCTTTCCATTTTTTATCTGTTGGCAAGACCTCTTCATGTATAATTGTAGCCTTTTTAAATTTATAACCTCTGCCCGTGTTCACAGCCTTGTTTATAAAGTTTATCAACTTTTGTTCTGTTGTAGCTGCATTTGCGTACAGACTACTTATCAGTATTATGCTCAATAATCTCAACATCAATGACATCATCATCCATTCCTTTATCTTTAAAATTTTCATATCTATCTCTACTCTTTACATGTAGAATTTTTCTTGCAAAAATTGTTGCAAAAAAACTAAATTGCAACATCAAACCTAAAAAATCACTAAAAAAACCCGGCAATATCAACAAAAATGCTCCTAGCAAAGAGAAGGCATTTAATTTTTGAAACTCTTCGATGGATATAGATCTGTTATTTAAGGCATTTAGACTCTCAAAAAAGGTGTATCTAAAATTTGCCACTAAACTAAATCCAACCATAGCCGATACAATTATCTCAAGAAAAGTTGAAAAGCCACCTATTGCAGAAGCCATTTTTGTGCTGATCATCACCTCCAAGAAGATATATAGAAGAAAATATATCAAGAGAGTATCTCCTGCAATGTTGATAAAATTTCCTCTTTTAAAATCATCCTCTTATCAAGACTTTTTCTCTCTATCAATTCAACTTTACCATCTTTAAGACCTTTTCCAACTACTAGAGCATAAGGAAAGCCTAAGAGTTCAAAATCTTTTATCTTAAAACCAAATCTCTCTTTTCTATCATCTAAAAGTACTTTTTTAGCATCTAATTTCTCATATAAATCTTCGGCGAATTTAAGTTGCTCTTCATCTTTAACATTTGATACAATTATATCTAAAAGATATGGGGATGTCTGTTTGTTCCAAATACATCCTTTTTCATCATGACTAGCTTCAACCATCACTGCAACTAAGCGACTGACACCTATGCCGTAGCATCCCATAAAAAAAGGTTGAGATTTTCCATTTTTATCTAAAAATTTTGCTTCCATCGCAGAGGCATACTTCTGTCCTAGTTGAAAAATATGACCAACCTCTATACCTTTTGTGATGCTAAGTTTGCCATTGCATTTTGGACAAACATCACCGGCATCTACTTGAACCAAATCTCTATATCTGCTATCTTTAAAATTAAACATGGAGACACCGACAAAATGGTAATTATCTTCATTTGCACCACAGATAAGGTTAGTCTCTTCTTTAAGTTCTTCATCTATATAAAATTCTACACCTTCAGGCAATCCGACAGGACCACAAAATCCCGGATTGAACCCTGCATTTCTTACCTCTTCTTCGCTAGCATCAACCAACTCCAAAGCTCCACAGGCATTTTGTGCTTTTGTCTCTTGAAGAGTGTCACAACCTCTTACAAAAAAAGATATGATTTTTTCTTCATCTTTATATATAGCTTTTTTTATGACAGATTTTATGGTGTAAAACTCATCAACTTTAAAAAATTCTGCTATGTGTCTAATGCTATCTTTTACAGGTGTCGGGGTGTAAAATTTTGCAAAATCAGCCTCCGGAGGTTCTATCTGAGAAGTTCTTTTTGTTCTTTTTGCTGCTTCTATGTTAGCTGCATATTTACAACTATCACAAATGACTATATCATCTTCTCCATTATCCGCCAAAACCATAAACTCTTTACTCCCACTTCCGCCTATAGCTCCACTATCAGCGTCCACCACTCTAAACTCAAGTCCAAGCTGTGTCAAT
>JALVAU010000372.1 GCA_027011025.1 Campylobacteraceae bacterium
CTGTTCCATAGGCATATAAAACAACTGCTGCTATAAGCGTAGTGATATTTGCATCCAAAATAGCACTCATGGCATTTGCATATCCCTTTTCAACTGCTTGAGCTACACTTTTACCTTCCCGAAATAGTTCCCTTATCCGCTCATTAATGATAACATTGGCATCAACTGCCATACCGACCGTCAGAACTATACCTGCCATACCCGGCAAGGTCAATGTTGCACCAAAAAGAGACATAATAGCTATAACCAAAAATAGGTTAACAAGCAGAGCAATATCTGCAATCAATCCAGCCATACCATAGTAAACTATCATAAATAAAAATACTAAAACAAAACCGGTGATAAGTGCTAGCATACTAGCTTTTATACTATCGGCCCCGAGGCTTGGTCCTACGCTTCTTTTTTCAAGTAACTTAACAGGAGCCAAAAGTGCACCACTCCTAAGAGCAATAGCCACATCATGAGCCTCTTTCACTGTAAAACCACCACTTATCTGACCACTTCCTCCACCTATTCTCTCTCTGATAACAGGGGCAGAATAGACTATATTGTCAAGTACAATTGCAAGATGATTTCCAACATTTTTAGCTGTAAAGTCACCAAATATCTTGGCTCCTTCACTATTTAGTGTAAAATTAATAACAGGCTGGTTCATATTGCTAAAGCCTACTTTTGCATCTGTTAGCATACTGCCATCTAGTATAGGCACACTTTTTACTATATGTTTTATCTTTGGAGTTCTAGAGTCTGGCAGAATCACATCGCCATAACTGGCAGCTTCGTCTTCACTCATAGTGTTTGCTTGGTCTGCTCGCTTTTCATCTATCGCCATTAGCTGAAGATGTGCAGCTTTTGCTATGAGTTCTCTTGCTCTTTTTTCCTGCTCAATTGTTTTGATACCTGGAAGTTCAACGAGTATCTTATCAACTCCCTGCTTAGCTACATTTGGCTCACTAAGTCCAAACTGATCAAGTCTGTTTCTTATAGTTTCAACTGCCTGTGAAATAGCAAATTTTTTGGTTGCAGCTTTCTCTTTATCACTTAAACTCAAAACATAAGAGAGTTTATCTTTCTTGACTTGAATACCTGGAATCTTATCGATCATAGTATCTAGATTTTTCTCTTCATCTCCATCTAAAAGTGTAAATGATACCAAATCATCCTTTACTCTTAAATCATCTATAACTATGTCATTATTGTCCGTAAAAAACTTTATGCTTGAAGCGATTGATTTCATTTTTGATTTTATAGCTTCATCAGTCTTTACACCTAGAAGCATATGCAAACCACCTTGAAGATCAAGTCCCAAGGCTATCTTGGCACCTTTATCGGTTTGCAAAAAGGTTGGCAAGGAAAAGCCAACCCCAAATACAATTGCAATGAAAAAAATCACCAAGCGGTAATTTAATCCACCTTTACTCATCTATTTTCTTTGCTATATACTCTTTTGAGATTTTAACAGTTACTTCATTATTAAGTGAAACTTTGATAAAATTCTCTTCTGGCTTAACAACTTGACAAATAAGTCCACCATTTGTGATAACCTTGTCTCCTTTCTTGAGACCTGCGATCATATCCTTGTGTTGCTTTGCTTGTTTTTGTTGAGGCCTTATAACCAAAAAATAAAAAATCGCGAAAAGTACGATCAATGGTAATAACGAAGTCAACATATTTGAACCGCCTTGCATGTAAATCCTTTTATGTAAAAATTTTAAGAGATTATTTTACCATTTCTTATATAATAAAAGGCTTTGTTATTGCTTTTAGCCTATCTGTTTTTATATATCTTGGATATTTT
>JALVAU010000373.1 GCA_027011025.1 Campylobacteraceae bacterium
GCACAGATATGTTTAAAAATCTTTCAATTAAGGCAAAATTAATAGTTTTGATTGCAGTATCCATTTTATCTTTAGTGATAATATCAGGAAAATCTATAGTGACTGATTTTCAAACAGTATCTTCTTATGAAAATTTGAAAAGAGGTGTTATATTATCAACTAAGATTTCTGCCTTGGTTCATGAGACTCAAAAAGAGAGAGGTGCAACAGCCGGATACTTGGGTAGCAAAGGAAAAAAATTTAAAGATGTTCTGCAAAAACAGAGGCAGTTGACAGACCAAAAAACAAAAGAGCTTGAATTGTATATATCAGATATAGGTGCAGATGGATTGGGTAAGGATGTAAAGAGTCGCACCCAAGAAGCCATAGATGATTTAAAAAATATAGATAGTATTAGAGAAAAAGTGGATACATTGTCAATTCAGGCAAGCAAAGCTATATCTTATTATACAAATATGAATTCAAAATTTCTTGATTCCATAGCAGAGATATCAAAAACATCAAATTCTCCAGATATCAGTAAAGAACTTGTTGCATACTTAAATTTTCTTCTATCAAAAGAGAAAGCCGGTATAGAGAGAGCAGTTGGAACAAATGCTTTGACAAGAGGCAATTTTGCCCCTAATATGGAGAGAAAATTTTACAATCTTGTTTCTGCTCAAGACACACTTTTGGATAATTTTTTAAGATATGCTACAAAACACGGAAAAACATTTTATAAAGAAACTTTAGTGGGAAGTGATGTTCAAGAGGTAAATAGAATAAGAAAGATACTTCTTAACTCGAGCAAAAAGAAACTTCTTGTATCTAAAATGAAAGACTTAGTGGGGTATGGAGGACTTATCCATAATTTTAAGAACTATGTAATTAGAGGTAAAGATAAATATGCCAAGAGAGTAGAAAAAAACTATAATGATTTGATAACTCTCATAGGAGAGTATAAAAATTTAGATGGTATATCCAGCGAAGAGATTAAGCTTTTAGATACTATATCAAAAGTATTTCAGCAGTATAATTCAGGATTAAAGAAAGTTGTCATAGCAAATAGTGAGGGTTATAGTGTCAGAGAATTAGATAAAATAGTAAAGGTAAATGATACTCCGGCTATAAAAGCCTTCAATGAATTGAGCAATAATTTCTTTGCGACATCAGCTGACCACTGGTTTAAAGTCATAACAGGCAAGATAAATCTTCTAAAAAAAGTAGATGACCATCTCTCTGGCGAGTTAATTGAAACTATTACTGAAAAAACAAACCAAGTCAATAAAATGTTGATATTCTATTTCTTTTTGGATTCTGTACTTCTTTTGATAACCATACTTCTTGCGATTATAATTATAAAAGATATAAGAGGCTCTTTGTCTAAGTTCCAACAAGGGCTACTCTCGTTTTTTATGTATCTCAACAAAGAGAGCAGTGATGTAAAAGATATAGAGATAACTACAAATGATGAGATAGGACAGATGGCAAAAATTGTTAATGAAAATATACATACAACTCAAAATCTAATCCAAAATGACGAGGCTTTGATAGATGAAGTCAAGAGAGTTGCAAATCAGGTAAAAGATGGTTATATCAGACAAAAAATTGTGAAACATACATCAAATAAAGAGTTAAATGAGCTTAAAAATATATTTAATGATATGCTAGATAATATAGCAGATAAAGTTTGTGGAGATATAAATAAGATACAAGATGCACTTGATAGATTTCAAAGTTCGGATTTTACACATAGAATAGAAAATGCAACGGGAAATACCGCAAAAGGATTGAATGATTTAGCAGACTTGATAAG
>JALVAU010000374.1 GCA_027011025.1 Campylobacteraceae bacterium
GTTTTGGCATATAGCTAATCTTTCATTGTCTAATATTCTATTTTGTCAAGAAAAGAATAGTACACTATCCATCATAAGAGTAACTTTACAAAGGATAATAAAAATGACCAGTAAACCTTTAGGTATAGATGATGTTAGTGGTTTTGATTTTGTCAAAGAGATGCTTGACGGTGACCCTACCTATGCCATTAATTTTGATAGGATTCAGTGGGACAGTAAGTACAATCAGTATGTCATTGTAGAGTTTTTACTCTGTGAAGAGGCACAATCGGTTAACCCCCACACAAGCCACCCAAACCGATATTTTTTAAAAAATAGACATAAGTTTATATCTTTATGGAAAATAACACAAAAGCTAAATGCACGTCTCTATTTGGTCAACTACGCCAAAAAAGGAACAACACACGAAGATAAAGTAAGATTTATGCTTGTCAAAAATGTAGATGAAAACAACGCCCCTAATTTTGTAGAAACAGAAGATTATGAGATGACACGAAAAAGATTTGCCAAGAAGTTTAGAGAGATGAATCTTCGTGGGGGTGGAGTATGTTAAAGAATTTTTTATCTTCTTTCAACAACACTGATATGGTTACCATATTATAGAGACCTTTAATGAAAAGCATAATATCGTCATAACAGGACACAGCATGGGAGGAGCAGTTGCCACTTTGGTTGGCTGTTTGCTTTTAGACTTGGGGATAAAAAAAGAGAACCTAAAGATTTACAATTTTGGAGCACCACCCATTGCTGATAAAAAGTTTGTTGAGTACTATGAGGGAAAATTAAATATCTATAGAGTTATCAATGAACAAGACCTTATACCAAAACTCAATAAAATAAGCCGTTTTTATCATTTAGGAGAAGAGATACTTTTAGCTTCTAATGATGGAGAGGGGCATGGGTGTGAGGGGTATATTGATAACTTGATTGATTTGGTTTAGAATTGATTTTTTTTCAAAATTTCAACCTCCTATCAACTCTAGAAACTCATTCTCCAATCTTATACCGACCCGAAAACCTTGCTCTTTAGCTTTATAAAAAACATCAAGAGTATCTTCCTTAGTAAGCATTTCCTTTTTATAGTTCAACACCAACAAACCAATAAACCCAAAAATATTAACCCCCAAATTAGAAGCTATCTTTCGCCCTTTTTTCTCATCTATGATTAATGAAAGTTCCATCTCCTTGGCTAAAACAATGGATTCACACTCTCCTGCATCTAAACTTTTAGAAAGAAGATTATAAAGGTTTTTATCACTTATCTCTTTTACTACAAAAAACTCTTTATCTAAAACAATCTTCTCCTCTATGACAACCTCATCATAAACCTTTTGAGGTATATAGACTAAAGAGAAAATATTTTTTAAAACATCTAATCTACCAATATTTAAAAGAGTAATAACTGTAGTCGAATCACTAATAATTAATTTCATTATAAAAAACGCTCTATCCCTTTTAAATCTTCTTCTAGTTTATAGTCTGTAACAGGAATATTGTGCATGGCTAGAAGCTTCATGGTTTTACCCTTGCTTAGTTTAAGCGATTTGGAGAGTTGAGAGAGTGAGATATTACCTCTTTCAAATGCCATTAAAACCAAACTCTCTAAAAATCCATGTCGTAATATATCATCTTCAAAAGAGGTAGCCACACCTAAAGGTTTTCCTCGTTTTGTAATCATAACAAACTCATTATTTTCTAATGATTTTGTAAAAACAGCTGGATTTATCTGTAAATCTCTTATGCCTACTGTTTGCATTTTACTATCCTTATACTATTAATTATAAGTATATAGT
>JALVAU010000375.1 GCA_027011025.1 Campylobacteraceae bacterium
ATATAAAGCTTATGAAAACTATGGTTGGGATATTGGGTTGTCTAAAAACCTGAACTTTGCAAACCCTTTTGCAAAAGAGGTAAAATCATTTCCAATGCTTGAAGATGTTATAAATGCGGTTGAGAAAATAGTCACAGAGCAGAATTTTGATGAAAGGCTGCATAAAGATTACATAGCATCAATAAAAGCCAGACTTCAAAGTTTAATGGTTGGAACTAAGAGATTTATGCTTAATACTCCTAGAAGCTTTGATTTTAAAGAACTGTTGCAAAAAAAAGTGGTTATAGAACTTGAGGATATAAAAAATCCCAGTGAAAAATCGTTTATAATGGGATTATTGCTGATTAATCTGAATGAAGCCATAAAATCAGCCTATAAAGAGGATAAGAGTTTTAAACACATAACACTAATTGAAGAAGCGCACAGACTACTATCAAGATTTGAGATAGGAGATAGTTTAAATAAAAAAAGGGGAATAGAAGCATTTACCGACATGCTGGCAGAAGTTAGAAAATATGGAGAAAGTTTGATAATTGTCGATCAAATTCCAAATCAACTAACTCCAGAAGTGCTAAAAAATACAAATACAAAGATAGTTCATAGGATTTTTGCGGCAGACGATAAAGAAGCGATAGGTAATACTATGGCACTTGAAAAGGAACAAAAAGAGTTTTTATCGAAATTAGATGTTGGCAGAGCGATTGTATTCAACCAAAATTTTTACAATTCAATTCAAGTGCAAATATCCCCTTTAAAAGATATTAGTACCAGTTCAGACGAAGAAATAGAAACTGAGGTATTAAGAAGAATTTGGCTAGATTTTTATGGCAAGATAAAAGGCATAGAGCTTTCATTAGGAGAGATAGAGATTTTAGTTAAATTAGAACTGTTGTGGGATGGATTTGTAAAAGAAGCGAATAAAAGAGAAGAAACAGTAGCTTATAAAAGCTATTTTGAGCAAATTCATCAAATCCTAAAACAATTTACAGCCAAATTAGAGAAGGTTAGTGAATTTTTAGAGAATAGATTTTATTCAGCAGGAAAACAAGAGGAATTATTACCCGCTTTAGAATTGATTCAACAAGGCAAAGCATTAGGATTAAAACTGAGAAATATTAGGAGATAATGATGGGATTTTGGAGTAGTTTGGGAGGTGCAATTTCATCTGCTTTTTCAGGTGCAGTTAAGATTGTCTCAAAAGCAGTAAAAGCAGTGGGAAGCGTTGTTGTAGAGACCGCAAAGCAATTTTTAGAAGTAGGAGTTGAAAAACTAGAAAAAATAGTTAGCGTATTAGAAGTAATAGCAAAGGCATTAGGTATAATAAAACCAGAAGAAGATACAGAGGAATTGGGTGACAAGGCTATGAAAGCCGAGAAAAAACCAGAAGATTTTGACAGTATCAACGAATATATAGAATATCTAAGAAACGAGATAAAATCCTCCTCCAAAGAGGAACTGCAAAAACTGCCACTAGAGGAGAGATTAGCAAGAAAATCAGTTGGATGTGGGATTTTAGCAAAAGCAATTGAAGAGAAAAAATCTCTGGAAATACCAGTAGAGTTTTGGAAAGAAGCGACAAGAGTAGGCTTAAATGCCAAAGAAATAGATGAATTTTTAACCAAATTTAAAAAAGCAGGTATAGCACCAAGAGAATTTGTAAACTATTTAAAAAGAGAACTGGATAACAAAGAAGAGTTTAAAATGGATAGTATTTTAATCCAAGCTTATAAAGAACTAGAACCTAATCTTAACGAAAAAGAAATCGAAGAAAAGGTAGTAAGGCTGCAAAAT
>JALVAU010000376.1 GCA_027011025.1 Campylobacteraceae bacterium
TCTAGCAATAAAAATAAAAAAATAATTTTACAATCAAGCCTTAAGTATCTTCTCCAAACCATTGATTCAGAGTCTCTTTTGCTCTTTGTGTATGCTCTTTTTTTATGTAGGCTCCGACTGTTGCAACTGCGGCTATAAGTACGCCTAAATCATCAGAATAGCCTACAACAGGAGTGATATCAGGTATCGCATCAATAGGAGAAATAAAATAACCTAACGCACCGATTATGACTGTCTTTGCCCAAGTGGGTGTATCTCTGTCTTGCAAGGCATAGTAGAGTTTCAATGCCGGCTCTAGTACATTTTTCCCGGCAATCTTTGCATATTTTTTTACTTTATCCCAAAAGCTTTCATCTGAATACTCTTTTTCAAATTTGGTTTCCTCGTCGTCGTTTTTTTTAACTATATTTGCCATATTATTCTCCAGAAAGACAAGAAAACATATACAATCTTATAGTAACCAAAACTATATAATCTCTCTTATCAAAAGTTGTGGTGTTACAAGTCCTCTGTAGTCATTTTTTGAAACCGTAAAAAGTATGTTTATCTTATCTCCTCTTCGCGCTTCTTTATCATAATTGAAAAAGACTGACTCTAGAGTAGTATTTTCATCTTCTAAAATCAATTTTAAGTGGTTTTGATTTTTCCCTATCTTTCTATCAACTTTTACAAATATATCTCTTAAGATAAAACTTGGCTTTGGATTTTTTTGACCATAAGGCTCAAACTCTTCTAGTATCTCTAAAAGTTCAAAATCTATAGCACTAGGTTCTATCTCTCCTAGCACATCAGCACTAGCCTTAAGCATAGATTTTTCTATCGTTTTGGCTGCACTGTACATTCTGTCTCTAAATTCAGGAAGGTTTTTCTTCAGCAAAGCAACTCCAGCTGCCCCTTTATGTCCGCCAAAACCCAACAATATCTCTTTTTGCTGCTCTATCAAGGATAGGATATCCACTTCGCCCACACCTCTAGCACTCCCTTTGGCTTTTTCTCCCGATATAGAAAACACAATAGCAGGCTTTTTAAATCTCTTTGAAAGTCTGGAAGCCACAATACCCACTATGCCTTCATGCCACTCTTCACCCCATGCTATAATGATATTTTCATCCTCTTTTGCATACTTTAAAGAGCTTTCAAACAGAAGTCTCTCTTCCTCTTTTCTATCGTTATTTAGACCCACTATATACTCAAGCTTATCCATAGCATCATCAAGGCTTTTTGACTTTAAAAAATGGTACGAAAACTTCGCATCCTCCATTCTTCCCGAACTATTTATCAACGGAGCAATCAAAAAAGATATCTCATCACTTTGCAAACTCTTTTTATTGAAAAAAGTTTTTACCGCTTCAAAAGCCGGTCTTTTTGAACGATTGAGTGCACTAATCCCTCTTTTTACCATCACCCTGTTCATGTCTTTTAACTCCATCATATCAGCCATGATAGCGATACAAAGCAAATCTAAAAAAGATGATAGGTTATATTTTATCGCTAATTTTTCTTTTATGTGAGCTACTAAGTACCAAGCAACCTGCGCACCGCAAATCTCACAATTTGGAAAAGAACAATCTTCTTGTTTTGGATTTACGATAGCATAAGCATCAGGAACTTGAAGAGGAATACTATGGTGGTCTGTGATGATTAAGTCTATGTTATTTTCTTTACAGTAGATAGCCGGCTCTAGGGCAGAGATACCATTGTCCACCGTTATAATCACATCGGCATTTAATCTTTTGACAATATCAAGGCTTAGTCCATAGCCATCACTAAAGCGGTTTGGAATCACCAGATCATACACCACACCGATATCATCAAAAAATGTACTCAAAATTACACTCGAAATTACGCCATCCACATCATAATCACCGACAATAGCTATATTTTCACCACTTTTTATAGCTTTTACAACTCTTTGTGTTGCCTTGTCTATATCTTTAAAAATACTTGGCTTCGGTAAATCTTCCAGCTTGGTACATTTGTCATCCTCAAATCTACTCGATAGTATATCCCTGATATCCTTTTTGGTCAGCTTAGCCATTTTTTCTTTTTTCTATAGAAGCCTTTGCAAATGATACTAAAACTCTGTTTGGATTTGTCAATCTTGATGTAAACTCAGGATGAAACTGTACCCCTAGGAAAAATGGATGGTTTTCTAACTCAACAGACTCGATAAGTCCATCTGCTTCACCACCTACGATCAAGCCCTCTTTTTCAAAAGCTTCTCTATAAACCGGGTTTGCTTCATATCTGTGTCTGTGCCTCTCTCTTATCGTCTCTTCTGCGTCATATATCTTTCTTAGCAAGGATCCCTCTTTTGTATCACAGCTGTACCCTCCTAATCTCATAGTTCCACCAAGAGGGCTGTTATAGGTTCTTAGTTGTTTCTTGCCGCTTGCATCTATAAATGTATCTATAAGATATACTACCGGATTTTTACACTCTTTATCAAATTCGATTGAGTTTGCATCCTCTACATGTAGAACATTTCTAGCAAACTCTATGAGGGAGAGTTGCATACCAAGGCAAATACCAAGATATGGTATCTTGTGCTCTCTAGCATACTTGATAGCCTCTATCTTTCCCTCTACTCCTCTATGACCAAAGCCACCTGCTACCAAGATGCCATCTACATCATTTAGCAACTCTTGGCTTCCTTTCTCTTCAATCTTTTCAGAATCTACCCATTTTAGATTTATCCTTGTGTTTAGGTTTGCACCTGCATGTATAAAAGACTCTGTCAAAGATTTGTATGACTCTTTTAAGTCTATATATTTTCCTACAAAAGCAATCTTGACTTCATCACTTGGGTCAACAACTCTTTTTACCAAAGTATCCCAATGCTCCATATCAGGGTTGAGGTCTCCTAGGTTCAATGTCTGCGAAATCGGAGTTAAGATATCCTCTTTAAGAAAATTTAGAGGCACTTTATAGATAGTAGGTGCGTCCAAAGACTCTATGACAGAGTTTCTATCAACCCCACAAGAGAAAGCAAGTTTGTTTCTTAGCTCTTTTGGAAGTGGTATTTCACTCCTGCAAATAAGCATATCCGGGGTAAGTCCAATTCTTCTTAACTCTTGTACAGAGTGTTGTGTCGGTTTTGTCTTTAACTCTCCTGCTACTTTTATAAAAGGTATAAGAGTTAGATGAATGTTCATATATCTACCTTTTCCAACCTCGGTTCCTAGCCCTCTGATAGCCTCTAAAAATGGTAACCCTTCTATATCCCCTACAGTTCCGCCTATCTCTACTAAAAGAACATCTTGACCGACTCCTGCTTTTTTGATTCTTCTTATGATCTCATCTACTATATGAGGAACCACCTGTATGGTTTTACCAAGATAGTCGCCTTTTCTCTCCCGCTCTATCACTGAAGAGTAAACCCTACCTGTTGTGAAGTTGTTTTTTTGGTGTAAATTTTCGTCTAAAAATCTCTCATAATGCCCCAAATCCAGATCAGTTTCAGCCCCGTCATCTGTCACAAAAACTTCTCCATGCTCTAGTGGACTCATGGTTCCTGGATCTACATTTATATAAGGATCTGCTTTTAAAATACTGACTTTCAGACCACAATTTTTTAAAAGAGTTGCGATACTTGCAGCAGCTATACCTTTTCCAAGCGAGCTTAAAACCCCACCTGTTACAAATATGTATTTTGTTTTTTTATTACCCATCGTTTATGCCTTATTTTTCATAGTTGGTTATTATTATATCCGAATTTACATTATGATATAATAATAAGAAAACAATGAGGTATAAAATGTATAAAGTTTTTTACATAGTTGCATTGTTCATGATATCCCTTTTTGCGCAAACAAACCCTCTACATGTGAAAGTCGATATATATTCAAACGCCTCTTTTATCACTAAAAGTTTTCAGATAAAAAGCCAAGGCGTTATCTCCTTGAAACTTCCAGCTCAAACTAACCTTGAAAACATAAGCATAAAAACAAAAAATTGTAATACTTCCAACCTCTCTTTGAGTAATCCCAAAAAGTTCAAAAACCAAGAAATTGAAAAATTGACTATAAAGATTGAGGATTTAAATAACCAAATTACATCTTTAAAAGAGAAAAACAACCTGCTAAAAACCCTCTCGCTCAAAGACAAAAAAGGCAAAGAAATATCTACAACCCTAGAGTACTTTAGCAAAAATTTTATGCAAGATATTCGAAGCATATCTGATTTAAAGATTAAATTACGGGCTGCAAATGAGAGATTGAAAATGCTGCAAAATCAAAAAGCAAGTCAATATAAAAATCTTCATATCTCTTTTACATGTAGAGATAAAGGCATCATGAAAGTCACATATCCCGAGTATAATTTTAGAATAAGACATTTTTATGATATCAAAGCAAATAGCAACACTTTGCAAGTACAATTTATAAAGAAGATAAAGATAATTCAAAAAACCGGTGAGGATTTTGAGAATCTTGATATTTATGCTCACTCAAACGCATACAATCAATCCGTTGCTCCTATGCCTTTTTATCCGAAATATTTAAATTTTTATCCGAAAAAAAGAGTGTTGATGTCAAAATCTATGCCGGTAGCAATGGAAAATACGGCAATAAACGCAAAATCCATATATAGAGAAAACCTCACTACTTCATCATTTGTAGCTCTACATGTAAAGATAAAAAATAACCAAGAAAAGATAGTAGAGCTTGACAAACAGATAAAAAATATAAAATTCCAAAACGATATAGATGGATACGGAACTTCTAGAGCATACTTAAAAGCAAAATTTAAGAGCGATAGGTATTATCAAAGTGCACAGGCATATATCTATCTAGACAATAATCAAGTCGGTACGAGAAGATTGCCAAATATCAAAAAAGATGCCAAAGTCAGCCTCTATTTTGGCGAAAATCAAAATATAAAAATCAAAAAAACCCTACAAAGAAGATTTAGCGAGAGCGAGTTTTTTGGTAGCAAACAGATAAATACACAAGTCTGGCAGTATAAAATCTCAAATGCCGGCAAAACTATGCAAAAAATCAATCTTATCGAAAGATTGCCTATCTCACAAAATGAAGATATAAAAGTAGAGCCTCTTTTTGATACAAAAAAAGCAAAAATTGACAAAAAAGGTAAAACCATATGGAGTTTCAATCTTGCTCCAAGTGAGATTAAAACTATAAAATTCGGCTACAAAACTACAAAACCAAAAAAATAAGGAAATAAGGAAATAGGGGAAAATGACTATAGAAAATATACTAAACTTACTAAAAGAAGAGATAGTTCCTGCTCAAGGGTGCACGGAACCGATAGCACTTGCCTATGTTTGTGCGAAAGCTGTGGAAGTATTGGGAAAAACTCCCCAAAAGATAGATATATATGTGTCTGGCAATATGATCAAAAATGTAAAATCAGTAAATATACCAAATGCAGGCGATATGATAGGCATAGAAGCCGCATGTGCCATGGGAGCCGTCAAAGGGAATGCTTCAAAAGAGTTGATGGTTATAAGCCATGTACAAGAGAAAGATTTGGATGAGGTTAAAGATTTTTTAAATCAAGATAAGATAAGGGTTATACGCGATAAAACCGATATACCGCTATATGCAAAAGCGGTTGTTTATAGTGGTGATGATTATGCTCTTGTAGAGATTAAGCATCTTCATACAAACATAACAAAGATAGAGAAAAACGGCAAAAGTGTTATCAACAGAGCCTGCAATGATGCACAGTTTAGCACACCTTATGAAGAAAGAGAAAAGCTAACAGTCAAAGGCATATATGAGCTCGCCAAAAGTATAGACATAGATCTCATCAAAGATCTGTTTGATTTGGTAGTGGAGCGAAACAGCACAATAGCTCAAGCCGGTCTTGATGGCAAATATGGTGTAAATATAGGCTGTATGATAAATAAAAACATACAAAAAGGCTTGTATGGAAATGATCAGAGAAACAGATGTGCCTCTTTCGCATCAGCAGGCGGAGATGCAAGGATGAGTGGATGTTCTCTGCCTGTCATGACTACAAGCGGAAGCGGAAACCAAGGTATGGCGGCATCGCTTCCTATCATAAAATACTGCAAAGACCAAAACAAACCTTATGAGACTTTGATACGAACGCTCTTCTTTTCACATCTTACAACGATACATCTCAAGTCAAGCATAGGCAGACTCTCAGCATTTTGCGGTGTTATTTGTGCTACAAGTGCGGTTAGCGGGGCTTTGGTCTTTGTTGAAGATGGAGACTATGAGGGTATATCTATGGCGATCACAAACTCTCTTGGAAATATCTCCGGCGTTATTTGCGACGGAGCAAAAGCATCTTGTGCTATGAAAATAGCTACGGGTGTTTATACTGCTTTTGATTCATCTATGCTAGCACTTTCAAAAAGAGCACTTCATAGCGGAGACGGTATAGTCGGCAGAGACATCGAAGATACTATCAACAACATAGGCATACTTGCAAAATCAGGTATGAAAGAGACTGACAATATAATTCTTGGCATTATGGAAAAAAATTAAGATTATATCTTTATGCACTATAATGAGCAAAGCTCATTATAGTGGCAGGGACTAAAGTCCCTACAACCCCCTGAAGCTACGAAAAGTATAAC
>JALVAU010000377.1 GCA_027011025.1 Campylobacteraceae bacterium
CCTAAATATACAAATCTTAAAAGCTTTAATTTTTTTATCTTGACTAGATAACCTATAACTATACTGACCACAAGTACCGCTTCTAGCGATTCTCTAAAAACTATGATAAACTCTTCCATTGCATATCCTTTTTAATGATAATCATAATCATAATCAAATAATACTTAAATTACCATTAGACTTCTTGCATAACCCCTCATATTCTCGGTAAGTACCTAACCGGAAGTCCATTTAGAAATATATGCTAGAATTAATCAAAAAGGAAAGATCATGCAATTTACTTCAAAAGATACAGAACCTTGCTGTTTGATAGTTAAAAACAAAGAGCAAACAGAAGATAATCAACATGGCTGCTGTACACCTCAGCCAAAAGGAAAAGTTGAGTGTCCAAAGTGCGGTAAAAAAGCCAAGGGCGTATTGGGAAAAACCATACAGCATCTATTGACTAACAAAGCAAAATCAAATATAGCTTTATATGATGGGTTTTACTACTGCAAGACCTCTACATGTAGAGTTATATATTTTAGAGGAGATGAAATCTTGACTCAAGAAGATCTAAGTGTAAAAGTCGGTTTAAAAGATGGTACAACTCCTGCAAACCTTTGTTATTGTTTTGGATGGACAAAAGAGAGAATCGAAGACGAGATATTCAAAAACGGCAAAAGCGGAGCTATTGATGACATAAAACACAAGATGGCAACAGTTGGATGCTCTTGTGAGATAAAGAATCCTAGTGGAAATTGTTGCATGGGTGATGTCTCAAAATATATTAAGGACAATCTCACATAATCAAAAAATTGAGAGTCCTGTCTTTGTTGTAAAAAGCTCTAGTGCCTTTGTACCTATGAGTGAATTTCCTTGTTTGTTGAGTTTGGGAGAGTAAACACACAATGCCATCATTTTAGGAACTATAGCTACTATTCCTCCACCTACGCCACTTTTCCCCGGAAGTCCAACCCTAAAGGCAAAATCTCCAGAGGCATCATAGTGACCACAAGTAAGAAGAAGAGAGTTAACTCGCTTGGCTTGTGATTGATTTAGGTATTTTTTATTTGTAAGCGGATGAGTTCCATGGTTTGCTAGATATAGCATAGCTTTTGCCAGCTCATTTGTACTCATCTCAAAGGAGCACTGCTTAAAATAGGTCTTCATAACCTCATCTATATCATTTTCTATATTTTTAAAGCTTTTCATTAGATTGACCAATGCCATATTTCTAAATCCATATTTTAATTCGCTATGGTAAACCTCTTCATTGATAGTTATATCGGCACCTGATATCTCATCTATAAATCTTTTTATCTCTTGGAATGCTTTTTTGGAATTTTTATATTTTGAAACAAGCGTATCTGCTGTGACTATAGCACCTGCATTGATAAAAGGGTTCCTAGGTATTCCATTTTCATACTCTAATTGCACTAGGGAGTTAAAGGGATCGCCTGATGGCTCATGCCAAACTCTTTTATAGAGTGATTTTTCATATATACAAAGCGACATACTATAAGTGAAAACTTTTGAAATACTTTGGATAGAAAATTTTTTACTACTACACCCTACACTATAAACACTGCCATCTATAAACTCTATAGACATAGCAAAATCGCTCGGTTCAACATCCCTCAGGGCAGGAATATAGTCTGCAACTTTTCCTTGAGAAAACAGGGGTTTAATCTCATCAGCTATCTCTTCTAGTATCTTTTGATAATCCACTTATTTTTCCTATTAATTTAGTATCTCATTATACCAATTTTACCTGATTTCTAGTGCACCTTATACC
>JALVAU010000378.1 GCA_027011025.1 Campylobacteraceae bacterium
GGGCACCTCTAATAACCCTATACTATGCTTCCCTTTGGGCTTTATGAGGTTTCTTGTATGCTTCGTTAGACTTTCTTGAATTAGCTAGGCTAGTTCTGCGAAAGTCTGCCTTGCTTACAAAAAACCTCATAAAGCTATCAGTGTATAGGGTTGTTAGAGGTGTCCTTAAGCAAATATTGCCTAAAATATAGCTACGAGAAAGAGTTATCTGTTTAGTTAGTGGAGTAATAAATGAAATTGCAAAAATATTTTACAAATCTTTTTATATCGATTATAGAAGAAGAAGATTCATATAAATTACTCTGCAAGGTTGTTAAAAAAGGAAAATTACAAGATAAATTTATCAAAATTTTTGAAGTTAAATCCAAGGATGAAAAGCTTGACAAAGAGATGGAAGAGTATCTTATCTCTATGCAGGAGAAGTATAGTTATACATATATCATTCTTTTATTAAACTCTATGGGGCAAGGAGCTATAAGAGGAGTTGGAAAGGAAGATTTTGAAAAGGCAAGTGTTGAGCTTAAGAGTGTAAGAACGGTAAAATTTAAAACATGGTCAGCCTATATCTCTTTTATAGATTTGAATTGGATACAAAAAATATATGCTAGAGTCGGTATAGATCTTCTGTATTCACCATTTGGGGTGCTTTATAATCTTCTGTTGGGATATAAACTAAAAACTCAACCAACACTCTATATATTAAATCAAGAAGAGTCTGTTACGATAAGTGTATTTAAGGGTGATACACTATATTTTGGTGCTTTTTATAAGATCAGTAAAGATGATGTGCTTGGTAGTGTAGATATTGATGATTGGGAAAATGAAGAAGAAGAGAGCAGAGTAGAGGGTTTGGCATCATTAGATGACGAAGAAAATGAAGAGGATGAAGAGGAGCTCTCTAATTTGGAAGATTTAAGTGAGCTTGATGGTTTTGATATGGATACTCAAGATGAAGAGTTTTCAGATATAAAAGAGAATGGTGATGATATTTTATCTGATTCGCAGATGGAAGATGTAAGTATAGAAGATATAGAACTTTATGGAAGAGATTTAGAGATATATAAATTTTTAAATAAAGCTTTAAAAGAGTATTATAAAAATGATCTTTACGAGAGTGATTTTATAGAACAGGCAGTTATATTTGATGCATATGATATGAGTCAAGAGATGATGGACAGCATAGAAAATGATCTTTTACTAGATCTCCAGATGCACAAGATAGACATAGGTGAAGTAGTTTGTGATCTAGGCATAAGAGAGGTCTATGGTGAATTATAGTTTTATAAAACCAAGAGCCAAACCATTACTATCGGCATTTTCCAAGATATGGATATCATTTATATTTTTTATCTCTTTCTTGTTGGTTTCATTTGGAGTGTTTTTATTGTTTAAGATAAATTATTATAATAAAAATAGAAAAATTGTTATAAATGAGAGAGTTGCCCTAGAGCAAAAAATAGATAAAAAAGATGCTTATATAGAGTATTTACTCCGTCAAAAATCGCTAGGCGAGGAGGTTTATGCTAGAAATATACTTCTAAAAGAGAGCATGAAGAATTTATTTGATTTGGTGCCTGATAAGATAACACTTAATAGAGTAATAATCAAAAAAGATTCTTTGATTATGTATGGTAGAACTCCCACAAAAGATACTTTTAATTTTCTCTTATCTGCACCTTTAAAATCAATATTTAGTACTAGTAATACCATGTTTTACTTAACAAAAAACGGATGGTATAATTTTGTAAGTACAAACCAAATAACAACAACGGATGG
>JALVAU010000379.1 GCA_027011025.1 Campylobacteraceae bacterium
ATTTTTATATGTTTCTTATCTTTCATAACAGATTTATTTATATATCCTATAACACTTGATGGCAAAACGAAAGAGTCTTTGATCTCTAGTGTTATTGAGTCATAAGTATCATACATTTCTCTTAATTTATCTATCAAGTTTTTAGAATCCAAGATAGTTTTTACAATACCCTCAACAATCAATTTTGAGTTCTCAATATGTAGTTTCACTTTTGGTACCTATCCTTTTTATACTTTAAATTTATCTAATTCAACACTGATGCTTTTTATAGCCTCTTCTATCTCTGTTTCGATATTTTGCAAATCTTGTGCAGATTTTCTATTTAAATCTGATGATGTTGAGATATTTGTTATGTTTTCAACAAGCTCTTTTGTCTGATAAGCGATAGCCGATACATAAGCAGAGGATTTTTTTGAAGTTTTTACAGTTTCTTGAATTTTAATGATAGAAGTGTCTGTCTTTTCTTTTATTAAACTTGCATCTTTTGAAGCATATTCTAGGTTTTGAGCAAGACTACTCATTTGATTGGTTATGTTTACTATAGAGTTTATTATATTGCTTATTGTTGTATTTATATTGACAGTGCTTGTTTGTGTCTCTTCTGCAAGTTTTCTTATTTCGTCGGCAACAACTGCAAAACCTCGTCCATGTTCGCCAGCACGAGCAGCCTCAATAGCGGCATTTAGGGCTAGTAAATTTGTTTGATCTGAAATTTCCTCTATAATATTTAGGATATTTTTTGCCTCTTTTGCATCATTGTTGAGACCTAAAAGATCACTTGAGAGATTTTTTTGCTCTTGATGGACTTTGATGATAGAGTCCACAATCTCTCTTAAAGTATCGCTTGTATCCTCAAAGACTTTTGAAGCCCCAATGATATCGTCAGTAGTTCTTATAGATACCTCTTCGCTTTCATCAAGTGAGGTATGTATCTTGCCTACAAGCTCTTTGGATTTACTTGACATCGTATTTTGGTACTCTATCTGTTTGTTTATTCTTTGTGCTACATCATTCATCTTCTCTTGAGCACCGCCTAGAGAAAGAAGGGCATTTTTCACTGTCTCTATAGTATTTTGTGTCTTTTCTATGAAAATATTGATATATTTTGCAACTATTCCTAGTTCATCTTCTCGTTTTAATTTCAATCTTACAGTCAGGTCTCCTTCTCCTTCTGCTATATCTTTTGCTCTGTCTCTTAGTTCATAGATAGGTTTGAATATAGTAGAATTGGCGAATAGAATCACAATTATCATGATCAAAATTGTACCTGCAATGGATGAAATAATCAAAATATCAAGCGTTTTGTTTATAGTTTTATCGCTATCTTTAAGAGATATTTCAAGTTCAATTACTCCAAGAGTATCTCCAATTTTTGCATTTGCATGACAAGAGAGACAATCCTTTGTAGCGATAAAAGGATTTAACATTTTTACATAGTGTTGATTATTTTTAGAAAAGTCAAAAAACTTCTTCTCCTTTGTAAGAAAGACACTTTTGACTTCAGGTGTTATTTTGTACTGCTGTTTTGCATTGAATAGCTCTATAATTTTTTGGGATTTATAGACTTTTATATTCTCTAAGCCTTTTATATTTTTTTTTGCATCTTTTGTGATAGTCTCAATAACGGCCGGGTCACCAAAATTCATACCGTTTCTTAATGTCTGAAAGATAGATGTGCCTACCATACCTAGTGATATTTTAGTATTTTTTTCATTTAAATTTTTTAGAGAAAAGTATAGGAATAGTGCTAATACTATACTTCCTATCGTAAGC
>JALVAU010000380.1 GCA_027011025.1 Campylobacteraceae bacterium
TCTTGAACCAAGGAGAGCTCGGATATGAGTAGTTTTGATTCAAAATTAGTTCCATTTTTGTGTCTTAAAATTACATTTTTATTTGGTGCCCCGCTATGTAGTACATACTCAATCCATGAGAAGTTTTTAAATTTTGATATATAACCGGGAGTGTTAACAAAAAGATCCGAAAAATCTTCAAAATAGCTTTTAAATTCCTCTATATCCTCGTAGCCTAGCGCGGAAAGTTCATCTTGACCTATGCCTAGAAAAGTACCATTTTTGCTATATAAAATCAAACTCTATCCTTTGGTTGGTTTTTACTTGAGTGACCTTATGCACTATAATTAGCAAAACTCGTTATAGTGACAGGGACTAAGCCCCTACAACCCCTTAAAGCTACGAAAAGCAGGACTTTTCGAGAAAAAGTGCGCAAAATCAGTTACTTAAACGCACTAACTAGCACAAATTCTATCTAATTACAGCTTAAGGATACCTCTAACAACCCTATACACTGATAGCTTTATGGGGTTTTTTGCAGACAAGGCAGACTTTTGCAGTACTAGCCTTAGCTAATTCAAGAAAATCCAACGCATAGTATGGACAAAAGCACTACATCAAATATTCAGGATATTGTTTGGTGGAGTAATAAATTCAGTTTGTAGATTTTCTTGGCTAAATTTTTGTTTAAAACTATGCTTAGATCTTCTAGGCTTGCACTGTAAATGGCATCAAATGTTCCAAAATATGCTAATAATTTTTTTATAGTAGCACTTCCAACTCCGTCTATTTTGGTTAAATTATCACTTAAATCTATTTTTATTTTTTTACTTTTGTGAAATGATATGGCAAATCTATGTGCTTCATCTCTCATTCTTTGGAGGAACAGAAGTCTTTTGTCATTTGTATTTAAGTGAAAACTTTGAAGATTTGAGTGGATTATATCTCTTGCTCTCCCTTTTGATCTTACTGATTTTTCATCTAGTTTCTCTTTTGAGATTGCTAAAACATCTAGGTCTATATTTTTCTCTTCAAGGAGAGTGTTTGCAAGTTTTAAGAGTGTAGAGCCACCATCAAGTATCCATAAATCAGGTTTTGGATTTGTGTCAAATGATCTGATCCTTCTGCTTAGGAGTTCTTTCATTTGTGAGTATTCATCTTTTGAGTGAAGATTATATCTTTTGTATTCGCTCTTTTTCCACCTCTTCTCCCATACGACCATAGCACCTACTGTGGCTACTCCTCCTAGATGAGAATTATCAAAAACTTCTATTCTGTAAGGTATTTTTGACAGATCAAAAAGGGCTTTTAAGCTGTCATATATCTCCTCTTTATTTGATTCTAAAGAGAGTATGTGAAGGGCATTTTTCTTGGATATTTTGATCAGATTGGCTTTATCTCCGATTTTTGGAGATATGATTTTAATTTTTTTATTAAAATTTTTTTGCAAAAAGTTTTCTATCTCCTCTGTACTGCCAAAATCATCAGCAACTAAAATTTGTTTGCATAAAAGAGGCGAGTTATTACTGTAAAATTGTAAAATTGCTCTTTTGTATAGCTCATCTATATCAAATCCTTGAGGGTTTTTTACTATATCATGATTTGCTGATACTATTTTACCGTTTCTCATAAACATCTTCATGATTATCGCCCTTCTTTCCTGCACTACTATGCAAAATATATCTAGATTTTCTAATTTTGCAAAATCTATCGCACTTACATGTAGAGAGTTTTTTATGGCTGTTATTTTGTTTCTAATTAAGGCTGCCTCTTCAAAATTTAAGAC
>JALVAU010000381.1 GCA_027011025.1 Campylobacteraceae bacterium
ATGTATATCAACTACTTCTATATCTTTTGTGCTTCCGCTTTGAAAATAGTTTGGTTCCCCGCCTAGAGCAAAGAGTTTAACTTTTGCTTGAGAATAGACCTCTTTTGTATCGCAAAATATCTTTGCATTGTTGTAAAATTTGCCATCTATCTTTTGAGTCAGAGTCAGACACAAACTCTTATCTCTTGAAAGTTCTCTTAGTCGAGGTAAAATTTTTTGAGAAAACTCTGCACTCTCTTCTAAATTTTCATAGCTATAGGCACTCAAACAGAGTTCCGGTGCTAAAATCAAGGAGTTCTTTTCGCAACTTGTCACAAGTCTCCTAAGAGTCTCAAAATTCTCTTCAAAACTCTTAGTCGCATAATCAAACTGAAGTGAAACTAGCTTAGAAATCATCAAAACAGAGGCTTCCTTTGCTGTAATTTGCCACATTTCCTTCAAAAAAGTTTGTCTTTTGTTCATTGAATTTTGAAAAATCATCTACCCATTTTATAGGATGGTTTGCATTATACATTTTATCAAAGCCGACAGCTGTTAGCCTATCGTCTATGAGGTAGTGGATATACTCCTCTATAATCTCATCAGTAAAGCCCATTATCTGATTTTGAGTGATGTATTTTCCCCACTCTATCTCAAGTTCCCCTGCCTTTTGAAACATATCAAAAACTTTTTTTTCAAGCTCGGGAGTAAAGAGATCGGGGCGCTCTTTTCTTGTAGAGTTTATCATATTTTGAAAAAGCAGTAGATGTGTTATCTCATCTCTTTGGATAAATCTTATCATCTGCGCACTTCCTAGCATCTTCCCTGCTCTTGCCAAAGCATAAATAGCAGTAAATCCTGCGTAGAAGTAGAGTCCCTCTAGGATTTGATTTGCAAACATCGCAAGTAAAATTTTCTCATCTGTTACATCGCCTGCAAGCTCTTCATAAACACTAGAGATATAGTCGTTTTTTCTTCGTAAAACATCATCATGTTTCTCCATCTCATATATCAAGTCAGTGTTATCGCAAATCGCTTCAACCATGACTGCATAAGATTTTGAATGGTTTGCCTCTTCATAGGCTTGACGAACCAATATAGCATTGATTTCCGGGGCTGTTATATAGGGGTTTATATTGTCTGCCAAGTTATTTGTCTGAAAACTATCCATACTGATGAGTTGCGACCAGACTAGATCATACATCCTCTTCTCAGAATCAGTTAGATTTCTATTGTAATCCATAACATCTTTTGTGGTATCTACCTCTTTTGGAAACCATGTATTTGCCTCCATCATATCCCAAAGTTTAAGCGCCCATTGGTATTTAGCTTGAGTAAAATTCAAAATTCCATGTGGATTTCCACCAAATATCCGCCTATCGCTCAAACTTTCATTCGATTCAGGGTTATATATATGTTTTCTATTCATCTGTGTGCCTTTTTGTTTCTGACCACACATATCACAATGAGCAAAGCTACAAAAAGTAGAATTTTTTGGGAAAAAATGTTTATGGTCAGTTAGTTTTTCTCTATTTTACCAAAAAGAAGCTAAAATTCTCGGAAATTTAGTGGAATTTTCTCTTTTAGTTTAGATATATCTATCTCTCTGTTTTGTGGCTCTGTTTTTCCTACGGTATCCTCTACATGTAGATAGTTCTGCAGGTGATAAATACCCTTGTAGCCTAAAGAGCTTAAATCATCTATTATAAGATTTATATCATCTTCATTTAGCAGGCTTGAGTGTACAGTCGTTCTTACTTCAAATGTAAAATCTATTTTGATGAGA
>JALVAU010000382.1 GCA_027011025.1 Campylobacteraceae bacterium
TATGATGATGGTAAAGAGATATTTTTTAAAAATTTTGATATATAAGCATCTGAATCTTTTTTATAAAATAGAAGTTGTAATCGCTTAAATTTCTCATCTTTATCCTCAAAAAAAGCAGGTGAAAAGAGCTGTATTTTATCAACCCTATCTTTTGTATTTAATACATATTCAAAAGCCTCAATCGCTCCTAAACTAAATCCACTTATACAAAAATCACTTCTTTCTAAAAAAGAGTCAAAAATTTTCTCTTCACCTTTTAGACTAAATCCACTATAAAAATTCACCAATAACCTTTTTTAGTTCCTCTTTGCTAATAGACTCTTGGTCTAATAAAATTTTAGCTACCTCTGTAATAGAGTTTTTCATTTTAAAAAGAAAGGTCTCTACATCTTCCACTGCTTCATCAATTAAAGAGGCACTATCTAGTTGAGATGGAATAATACCCTCTCCCATGCCATACTTTTCAACCATATTTTGTGCCAAAATTTTAGCTTTTGTAATATCCTCTAGTGCATTTGAAAAAGTCTCTGAATAGAACATTTGTGAAGCAACCATGCCTGATAGATAAACTTTTAATTTTGAAAGCATTTGTGTACGAGACTCTATCTCTCTATCAATATCTCTTAAAGATGCATTTATAAGACTAACTCTATCAAAATCAATCTCATACCAATAAGCACTTAAAGCTCTGGCTGCTTGATAAGTCGCCTGAATCTCTTTCTCCTCTTGCGAATAGCTTAATATTTTCTTTTTACCTAAAAGAACCTTATCTTTAATGGATTCAAAATCCTCTTTATCTACTCTACTAGCACCTCTTTTTAAAGCTGCAATTGCTGCTTCATTTACTAATGTTGCTAAAGATGCACCACTAAAACCTACACTCATTTTGGATATCTCTTCTATATTCAAATCATGAGGCTTATCTTTTAGATGAACTTTTAAAATTTCTGAACGCTCTTCTAAATTTGGTAAAGATACAAAAACACGCCTATCAAATCTGCCAGATCTAAGTAGTGCTTCATCTAATACCTCCATCTTATTAGTAGCAGCAAGAACAATTACATTTGAGCTATCTTCAAAACCATCCATCTCTGTAAGAAGCTGATTTAGCGTTGATTCTCGCTCATCATTTCTTCCTTCTCCCCTTGCTTTACCAACAGCGTCAACCTCATCAATAAATACAATAGATGGTGAATTTCTTTTAGCTTGAGCAAAAAGTTCTCTTACTCTTTTTGCCCCCATACCTACATAAATTTGAACAAAAGATGAACCACTTTGGTAAAAAAAAGGGACATCAGCCTCTCCTGCAACAGCTTTTGCTATCAAAGTTTTACCAACTCCAGGAGGACCTATTAATAAAACACCTCTTGGTAATTTAATACCAAATGCCTGATATTTTTCTGGCTGTTTGAGAAAATCTACAATTTCACTCAACTCCTCTTTAACACTATCAATACCTGCAACATCTTTAAAAGTAACATCAGATTTATAAACATCAACCTTTTTATAAAATGGTTGTTCCTCTTTTGATAAAACCTCTTGAAGGTGCTTAGATGCTTCCTCTTGCTTCTCTTTTAAAGCACTCTCTCTTTTTCCATACAAAATAGCAACAAAAAGAACCATGGCTAAAAGAATAAAAGCAAAAATTTCATCACTATAATCTTGCTCTTCTATAAGTGTTACTGGCACTTTTTCAAGTAATTTTTCAATATTTACACCATCACGAATAATAGAGTATTTGGCATCTAAAGTATATAAAAA
>JALVAU010000383.1 GCA_027011025.1 Campylobacteraceae bacterium
CTGTAATTTCAAGTAAGGGGGGAGTAGGAAAAAGCACTATATCGATGCAGCTTATTATTCCATACCTTTTTGAGAAAAATGATTCCAAGCCTGTAGTTTACTATGAGTTTGATGATGAAAATAATGACAGCTTTAGCTTCGGGGCAAGCAGGCTTAGCGTTAGAAAACAAGTTGTCGTCTCATCTCCACTTTTAAGAGAAGAGTTGGCTGAAATTTTTGCCAAAGGAGAATCTATCTGCTTAGATATAGGGGCTAATAAAACCACTATGACATTGATAGAAGCACTAGATGACAGCGGTATGATAAATTTTTTAGATTTAGTCGTCATACCTATACTTGATGGTGAACAAGATGCTATAAATGCAAGCTATATATATGGGATTTTAAAAGAGTACAATAGTAAACTAAAGATTATTTTTGTACTAAATAGAGTAAAAGATTTAAGCTATGCTAAATACCAATTTGAAAACTATTTTGGAGATGTCAGAGGTATATTTAAAAATATAAACTCTGTAGTAGATAACCTTCAAGAGGAGGATAAAAATAGCTATTTACTAATGCTTGATAGTGAAGTGGTAAAATATAGCAGAAGATTTGGTTTAACGATATATGAAATGTCAAAACTAGACAGAGATTTTATAGGGGTGCTAAAAGACTCTTTGGTGAGCAGTTCACAAGAAGAAGAGATAAGACTTTTGAGTTTTAAAAACTATATATCCAAAAGTGTTAAGAGTTATGAAAAAAATGTACTAAACTTGGCATTTAGAAAGATGGATGCTGTTTTACAAAGGAGAGAAAGTGAGTAAAGATTATAGTAACTATCTACAATTTTTGGCTGCTGAATACAATGTTTTATATATCGGCAAAGATAGTGAAGAGATATATGATGAGACTTCGGCTTATTTTATGACAGCGTCCAAAGTGGATATAAACCAAAAAATATTGGAAAAAATTGTCTCCATCCTTACTAAAAGACATATCAATATCGTAGTTATAGATGTACAAGATAACAATGAACTAGCAGTTGAATTTTATAAGGCTATAAAAAAATTTGATGATGAGATGATAATCATGTTAATGTTTAATCCAAAAGAGTATAAAAAACTATTTGAGATAGTTCCTTTGGTTGATGCAACTGTTAGTTATCCGATCAATAGAGATATTTTTCATAAGAGGTTGTTTACCGTGCTTAGTCGTGTCTATGCCATGAACTCCATAGGAAGAAGAGATATCATGTTAAGGCAGGTTAATGTGATAGCTGAAGACTCTATAGATAAATTTTTTGATACATATGAGGGTAGTTCACTCTTTATCGCCGATGATTTGATGGATATGGTAAATGATTTAAATGCTGGCAATTTAACTCACCAATTTTTTGTAAATATAGCAGATCAATTAGATAAGATAGCTGATATTTTTTCAAAAGCAGAGCAAACAAATTCTGTATCACCAATTTATGAAGAGTTAGCATCTTATCTTAGAGAGATGGATTTAAGCAAAATTAAACCAGAAAATTTACAAGGATTCACATATCTTTCCGAGATACTAAGCGATGTGAGTGTCTATCTGATGGATATGTTTGTAGATAGAATTTTTAAAGATGTATATATATTTGAGCACTCTTTAGAGAGCAATATAGAGTTTATGAAAGACAAACTAGAATCTCGCAATAGTGACGACGCTGGTGATCTGGAGTTTTTTTGAGAAGTGATATAAAGGTTTTAGCATTTGTCAGCCAAAATGCAAATATAGATGTTT
>JALVAU010000384.1 GCA_027011025.1 Campylobacteraceae bacterium
AAAAATATGCAGGACTAGCAGTAGCTAATTCAAAGATTTTTTTGTGTGCAGATTGCCACATATCGTTCTCCCCAAAGGGTGTAGTGCTTTTGTCCATACTCTGCGTTGGATTTTCTTGAATTAGCTATGGCAAAGTCCTGCGAAAATCCGCCTTGATTATGAACAAAATCACTACATCAAATATTTGGGATATTATTTGGTGGAGTAATAAAATTTTGGTAAAATATAGCAAAAAGGTTATAAATATGAGTTTAAATATCATCGCACCAGACGATCCTGCACTAAAAGTTTTAGAAAACTCTATATCCAAACGACCTGATTTGGATGTTAAACTAACCATGATACCTTGGTCAAAATACCGTGATGCCATGATGCAAACGCTAAAAGCAGATTTGGCACCAAATCAAGCACTCTTCATTCCCGGTCATATATGGATACCCGAACTTGCCGAAGCACAATATCTTGCAGAGCTTGAGCCTTTACTATCAACACTTTCTACTTCAATACTTAAAGAGTATGACATGGATGATATTATGCCCACCATAGCAGATGAGTGTAGCTACAACAACAAGACATATCAGTTGCCTTTTTTTACTGATGGGCATATCTTGTTTTATAATCCTGATGTGATTGAATTTGATAACGATACAGAAGTGCCTATTGTCTCTACTAAAGAGATTTATAAACTTGCATCAAAGGCACATAATCCACCTCATATTTATGGTCTTGCCCTTAAAGCTGACAAGAGTGAGATATTTACAGATTTTCTTCCTTACATGTGGGAAGAAGGGGGATATATATTTGATGAAAAAAATTTACCCTGTATTGACAACGATGCAAATATTGCTGCTTTGCAAAGATATTGCGAATTACAAAAATTTTGCCCTACCGATACAAACACTTACGGGAATGATGAAATCGCAAATACTCTCAAAGAAGGCAAAGTAGCATTGGTAGCAAACTGGGGCGGACAGAGTGCTCCTATCTTTCTTGATGAAAAAAATCCATGCAAATACAAAACTGCACTTTTTGAAACGCCATGGAATGCAACATGGGGAGTTGCTGTCCCTAAAAATCAACCAGCCACCCTACAACAGCAAGCTCTTTCAAAATTGATGCAACTCTTAGACAAAGAGTCTGATAAGCAAGTCACCCTTATAGCAGGAAGCCCGGTACGAAAGAGCAGCTACTGTGTTGATGAACTTGTCAAATATCCTTGGCTTAGTGCCCAAAAACAGTTGCTAAAAAGAGCAAAAACATTGCCCAAAAATCCAAAACTAGGTCTATTTCTAGGAAGCCTTTATGAGATGGTACACAAAGCTTTCACAAAAGAGCTATCACCTAAAAAGGCACTTAAAATAGCACAAAAAGAGGCTATGAAACACCACTAAAAATGTAGATTTTTTAGATGTTTTATTTATATATTTTCTTAAGAGCACATCTAGTAACCCTACACACTGATAGAAGCCTAGTATAGGGTTATTAGAGGTGCCCTTAACTTAGCATTCTACTATATTGACCGCTAAGCCGCCAAGAGATGTTTCTTTGTACTTTTTCATCATGTCTTTTCCAGTTTCAAACATTGTTTTTATTACATTATCTAATGAGACAAAATGTTTCCCATCCCCATTTAATGCCATCCTAGCAGCATTTATGGCTTTTATGGCTGCCATAGCATTTCTTTCTATGCAAGGCACTTGTACTAGTCCATTGACTGGGTCACATGTAAGACCTAGATTATGTTCCATCGCGATTTC
>JALVAU010000385.1 GCA_027011025.1 Campylobacteraceae bacterium
TAATACCACTGTAACCCTTCAATGCACCTGCTATTTTATATTTTCCTTTTGACTCCAATATGCCCGTTGATAAAAATAGTGCGGGCTTCAAAAAGGCATGAGCACCAAAATGCAAAAGTGCCCCAAACGCTCCTCCGGCTGCCCAAAAAAGTGCAATCAAAGCCATATGCTCCACGCCAGAGAGTGAAAAAAGTCTCATAAAATCCTTTGAGCGATATATTAAAAATGAAACTATAAATATAGTGAGTATGGTATATATAAAGACAAATATAAAAACATGTAGAGGATTGATCAGCTGTGCAATCTTGGTAAATCTAAAAAACCCAATAATCACTGCACTCTCTAAGATACCGCTAAAAAGTGCTGCTATAGGATAAAAAGATGCTCTCTCTACATTTGCTAGCCATAGATTCATAGGAAAAAATCCCATCTTAATAAACATACCTAGTATAGTTATAGCAAATCCTATTTCAAATAAAAATGGTGATTTTATCTCCTTTGCACTGCCCAATAGAGCAGAGAATTTCATGGCTTCTTCACCCAAAATAGGCTTTGCGCTTGCATAAATCAAGATGATCCCAAAAAGAACCAAAGATATAGCGATTGCTCCTACTATCATATAGTTCCACGCCTCTCTTCTTGCCATAGTTGTATTATTTGTTTTTATCATATAGACTGTACTTAAGGTTGCTGTCTCCAACCCAATCCAGTACAATCCCATATCGTTTGCCAAAATAGATATGGTAAGTCCTATCCAAAATATTGCAAAAAAACGATAAAATTTTGAGTAGGCAGAGTTACTTATCTCTACATGTAAACCTAGTGTGCTAACACTAAGCGTAACACCTATAGCCACTATCGAAGAGACTAGCATCACATAGGCACTCAGATCATCTGCAACCAGATAATTTCCCCAAATACTATAAGGTTTGCCCAAAATAAAGAGTCTAATAGATGGAAAAAGTATAAACAAAGATGTAACAGGTAGCACAAATCTTGTCTTTCTCACACTCCAAAAAGATAAAATCAACATAATGGCTGCTGGCAAAAGCAAGAGATATATCATGCTGGCTCCTCCTCTTGTTTAAAGAGTAGATTTATGATGACAATTGCCATCAAAAGATCTAAAAATATACCTAACTCTATGAGCATAGGCATACCATTTGTTGCTGTGGTTCCTAGTAAAAAAAGTGAATTTTCAATCGCTAAAAAACCTATAATTTTTGGAGCTATATTTTTGTGTTCTATCATCAAAAGAAGAGATAAAAAGAGTGAAGATATACTAATAGCCACATAGTTTGCATTTACAGAGATTAGATTTGTGATAGGTTCTGCTAGATAAAATGTAAAAACAAGTAGAGCGGGAATGAGTATTATAGAGTGGTGAACTTCTATATTTGGTGCTATTTGCCTAGATAGACCAAATTGTAAACTAGCTCTTTTTAAGATATATGGTATCAAAAGTGCCTTTAAAACAAGAGTGAAAAAACCGCTTATTATCATAGTATTATCATCTATATTTACCCCTATTGTTATAGCTAAAAGTGCTAGTGAGAGCGAATTAAGAGAGTACCAAAGTATGAGTCTGTACAGCCTCATCGTAAAAAGTGCTACTATAAGAGTAGCTAGAAAAAATCCGATTAAAAAATTTATCATCTAAGCCCCCAACACATAAAATGTTATAAGTGATAAAAAGGAGAATACAATCGCTATACCAAGTAGATTTGGAACTTTAAAGAGTCTTAGTTTT
>JALVAU010000386.1 GCA_027011025.1 Campylobacteraceae bacterium
CTGCAGAGGAAAACTTAGTGCAACTAATGATCAAAATGGTGCAGTATTCACCATACAATTAGGAAAAAATAGTGAGTAATATAGAGAGTTTTGCCGATGTAGTCTTAATATCTGCACTCTCTTATATTTTACTCTTCAAAAATTGCACCAATTCTGAAATTTGATAATACATAGTCACTGCTCCCGGATCCAAATGCCCTACCCCTTTATCGTTTCTATAACTGGCTCTCCCTTTAGTAGCTTTCATGTTTTTTGTCTCTTGCATACCGTTTTTTGATGAATTTTCAGCAGCCTCAAGAAGCTCTTCGTAGGATACTTTCTCATTTAATTTTTGCTTATAAGTTTCAACTGCCGGATAAAGACTGTCTAACATCGTTTTGTTTCCAAATTCAACTTTTCCTCGACTCATTATAGCTTCAGATATGGCTTCTAGCAATATTAAAATACCCTCTTCATTAAGAAAATCTACATCCCCAAGTTTTTTGGAGGCATTTATATAAGCACCGCCATATAACACACCAGAAGAGCCTCCTACTGTGGACATCATTATCATCCCTATCTTCTTTAATAACTCTTTGATACTTAGATTTTTTAATTCATCTTTAGAATCTAATATCTTACTAAACCCCATGTTCATATTAACCCAATGATCACCATCTCCCGTAGTTGCATCAAGCTTGGTTATATAATCTTTGTTTTCGTTGATTCTTTTTGCAACATTTTCGAGATATTCTATATAATCTTCTGTTGTTATCCTCATAATTTACTCCATATTTTTCATAGCAGGCGTATTGCATTTATCTTCAAGCAAACTTTTAAGCTCATCATCTAACTTAAGCAGTGATACTGAACATCCTGCCATTTCCAAAGCTGTCATAAAATTTCCTACAAAAACTTTATAAACATTTATATTTTTACTCTTCAAAAGTTCTATCACTTCTTTACTCATGATATACAGCTCCATCAGAGGAGTGGCTCCAAGTCCATTAATCATCAGTGCCACATCTGAATTTTTATAGTTAAAATCATTAGTAATTTTTTCAACAAGTTCAAGAGCTAAATCTTTTGCATTCATCAAAGGTTTTTTATATATTCCAGCTTCTCCATGTATTCCCATACCGATTTCAATCTCATCATCTTTGATTTCAAAACCGGCCTTACCAACGGCAGGAATAATACATGCTGACATAGACATACCCATACTTCGTACATTATCAATTGTCTTTTGTGCCACTCTTTTTACTTCGGCTAGTTCCTCACCTCTTTGACTCATAGCACCTGCTATTTTATGCACTAAGACTGTTCCTGCTATCCCTCTTCTGCCTGTCGAAAAATCACTATCCTCCATAGCAACATCATCTCTGACGATTACCATATCTATCATATCATCATCTAATTCGCATAAATCCATAGCCATTTCAAAATTCATAATATCACCGGAATAATTCTTGACTATAAGAAGTACTCCTTTTCCTGTATCAGCCTCTTCTATACCTTTTAAAATTCTATCCGGACTAGGGGAAGCAAAGACATTTCCACAAACAGCAGCATCAAGCATTCCATATCCTACATATCCCGCATGTGCAGGTTCATGTCCACTTCCTCCGCCACTAACCAAACCTACCTTTTTTGTCTTTTCTTTTCTTGATATAACTTCGAGTTCAGGAGTATATTTCAATTCACCATAAGTCAACTCCATTCCTTTGAGCATATCTTTTACAACATCATTTGGATTATTTATAAT
>JALVAU010000387.1 GCA_027011025.1 Campylobacteraceae bacterium
GATAAATATGGGCTCTTTCACAAAAAATTTAAAATTAAAACTTGAATTAAGAGAGTTTAATGATTTTTATAGAGATTTGTGTTCCAAGGTAGATATCAAGGAAGTAGAGCTGTTTTTACTGAAAAGTACGGCTTTGTTAAAAGCAAGGTTTGGGGCTATTTATGAGCTAAGAGGAGAGACTTATGTTCTTATTGAGACTAATACTGTAGGTAAGAAAAATATAGCCACACCACTTAGAATAGGCAAGAAAGATTTGGATAGATTTGATAAAAGTGGAAATTTTCTTGTTAGATATTTTTTAAGCAACAGTAAAAACTATATGCTTCTTTTATTTACTACTTACGAAATTAAAAGAGATAGATATGATGGCTACTTTGGAATAATGCTCGGATATTATGAGAGAATTTTAAACAATGTAAAATCAAAAGGATCTGAAGCTCTTTTAAATGTGAGTAAAGATACTTCTGTATCACTAATGAAGTTGCAAATGGATAAATATCAGTTTTTTAAATTTTTTATTGCTCTTATTATGAAGCTAACTAAAGCAAGTGGAGCAAAACTTCTAACTAAAAACGGAGATATGGTTTTTGAGTATAAACCGCAAAATAGCGCGATAATGCAAAAAGTTTTTTATATCAGAAACACTCCTTATAAGCTAGAATTTTTTGATGATAAGCCTTTGCAAAATGAGACGGTAGCTCAAATCGGTTCTTTTTTAGATATGTCCGGTGCATTTATGGAAAATATTGATAAAAAGAGTGAGATGGTACAAAATTATTTGGCACTTCTGAATTTTACAAATGAAGCCATAGAGTTGGAAAACAGGTACTACAAAAACCACTCCTTGATAGTTCAGGCAGTTTCAGTAGAACTTGCAAAATCTTTGTTTTTAACCGAGGAAGAGATAGATACAATTTCACTAGGAGCTAGTTTGCATGATATTGGTATGGTTGGAGATTTGCTTGCTGTATTGGATAAAGATGAATTTGGTAAAAAAGATATGGATCTTGTAAAGGAACATCCACTTATAGGTAGTATTATGGTGGAGCCAATTTGTCATATATATCCTATCTCTGATATCATAAAATATCATCATGAGAGATTTGACGGCAAAGGTTATCCTTTTGGACTCAAAGAGTCGCAAATACCTCTTGGTGCACAAGTTGTATCCCTTGGTGAATTTTATGCCGGAATTACAGGAGATAGGTCCTATAAAAAAGGAAAAAGTCATAAAGAAGCAGTTGAAGAGATTAAAAGATTGAGAAATAAAATGTTTAATACTGTTATTGTTGATGTTTTTGTTGAAGTGGAAAAATCTATAAAAATTAAGATAGCTAAGATTAAAACAAAAAGAGGGAAATAAATGGATAATAATAGCAAACCATTTACAATTGTTATGCCTGTATATAATGAGGAAGAGAGTTTGTCAGATGCCTTGATAGGATTAAAACAATTTTTAGATAATCAAAATTTTACATATGAGATACTTTGTGTTGATGACAAGTCAACAGATAAGAGTGCAGGGATATTAGATAATTTTTCAGATATAACAGTTATTCACCATAGAAAAAACAGAGGATATGGAGGAGCACTTAAAACAGGCATAAGAAATGCAAAATATGATACTATTATTATAATGGATTCTGACGGACAACATAGTCCGAGTGATATACCAAAGCTTTTATCGGCGTATGATAGCCAAGAGAGTATGGTTATCGGACAAAGAAAGATATATCAGAC
>JALVAU010000388.1 GCA_027011025.1 Campylobacteraceae bacterium
CTCTAATACCTAGCTAAAAGTAATATCAATGTATGGGCACCTCTAGCAACCCTATACTAGGCTTCTATCAGTGTATAGGGTTATTAGAGGTGCCCTTATATGATTGGTGTTATTTTTGGTTAGGTAGTTAAAAAGAATAAAGGAATTAATTTGAGTTTAAAAGAAAATATAAATAGTATCAAAGAAGAAATTGGTGCGGAAGAGCAATTTTTAGAGAGCGTTATTAAGGGAGAGAGATTTTATAAAAAGTATAAAAAACAGATATTGGTTTCTGCAGTGTTTGTTGTACTATTTTCTGTTGGTTATGTCGGGTACAATTTTATCAAACAGAGGAATTTGAAAGCATCAAATGAGGCATATGAAAAGTTACTTAAAACACCATCCGATAAAGAAGCTCTGAATATTTTAAAAGATAAAAATCCTAAACTCTACGATGTTTTCTTATTTCAAGAGGCTGTGAAGAAAAATAGTATTCAAGAGTTAGAAAGTCTATCAAAAAATGACAGCGATGAGTTGTTGTCAGATCTATCAAAATACCAATTAGGACAACTAAAAAATTCAAAAGTAGTGCAGAGCAAACTGTTAAATGGATTTTCTCTTTTAGAAGAGGGATTCGATCTTTTAAAAGAGGGAAAAATAACTGAGGCAAAACTTAAATTTGCTCAAATTGATTCTAATTCACCTTTGTCAAAGATTGTAAAAAACTTAGAGCACTATCAGGGTAAAACAAAATGAGCTTTTTAAAACTCATATTGGTTTCTTTTGTTGTATTTTTTATCTTTGTAGGTTGTGGTACAAAAAGACAATACTTTGAACCAAAAGAGGTCTCGTATGCCATAAGCTACGATGGAACTTTGCCAGATTACATATCCGATGTTTCTAGGGGTGGAGCTACGCTTAAAAATGGACAGATAATCACAAAAGATGGATTGCAAAATATCAGGATACCTCAAGGCTTTTCATTTCTTGAAGATGATAATGGAAGATATCTTGCCACTTCAAAATGTGGAGATTTAGTGGTTTTGGATTCTGGCTCAAAGATAATTTTTCAAAAGAAGTTTACTACTGCAGTTGCTGCTGCTAGTATAAAAAAATCAAAAATCGCCATAGTTCTAGCATCAAATAAAATACTGTTATTAGACATCAAAACAGGTAAAATTATTATGAATTTGCAAGGAGATGCCACATATGCAGTTGATTCTAGGATAGCCGCACCTGCTTTTTTAAATAGTTTGATTATCTATCCGACACTTGATGGAAAGCTTTTAATAATTGACGCAAAGAGCGGAAAAGTTATCAGAAGCGTAGTTGTAAGCAGTGAGAAATTTTTTGGAAATATAATATACCTTGGTGTTTTGGGTAATCGTTTGGTAGCAGCTACAAAAAAAAGAGTTATATCTATAAATCCAAAATCATTTGCCTTGTTGGATGAAGATGTTAAAGATGTCATAGTTCTTAAAAATAGAATCTTTGTTTTTACAAAAGATGGTTCTGTTATTTTGTGTGATGCTGACTTGAAAATCTTAAAAAGAAGAAAATTTCCTTTTGCCGTTTTTGCAGGTGTTATTTATGGTAATTTTATCTATATGATTGAGAGAGGAGGCTATCTTATAGCTACTGATATTGATTTGATTTCAACAAATATATATAAAATGCCTGATAATATTGACTCTTTTCTTTTTTTTACACATGATACACTCTATTATCAAAACGGATATTTTAGAC
>JALVAU010000389.1 GCA_027011025.1 Campylobacteraceae bacterium
GTATCCATCTCTGTTTTCAATAGTTGCTACTTTTGCATTTGACTCTACTGCATAAGCATACTCTATATAACCGATTGAGTAAGGAGTCTGCTTTATGATTGAGCTTACACCCGGATTTCCTTTGCCACCTACATTGTTACTTGGCCAGTTGATTGTCTTTTTAACTCCATACTCTTTTCTCCACTTTGTACTTACACTTGAGAGAAAAAATGTAAAGTTCCAAGTTGTTCCTGAAGCATCACTTCTTCTTGCAAAAACTATCTTTTTATGTGGAAGATTTAAGTTTTCATTTGTAACTTTTAGCATTGGATTATCCCAATACTTCACACTTCCATTTGCAATAGCCACTATAGCTTTATCACTTAGTTTTAACTCTCCACTCTTGATGCCCGGTATATTGTAAGCCATGACAGTAGCACCTATGATAGCTGGAAATTGCAACATTTTTTTACTTGCTTGTTTTCTTGGAGTCAAAGGAGCATCAGTTCCACCAAAATCCACCAATCTAGCAGTTGCATCTTTGATACCTTTTCCACTTCCTCCACCATTATATTGCACTTGTTTTCCCGTGGCTTTATAATAAGCTTTTGACCATGCTTGGTTTATAGGAAGCACGAAACTAGAACCATCACCTTTTACAAGGTCTCCTGCCATCAAAGTTACGGTACATAATGCACCAGTAACTATTGTTGAAACTATTTTTTTCATCGAAATTTCCTTTTAGGTATTTGTTACGATGAAATTGTATAAAAACTTGATAACAAAATGGTTACAAAAATAAGCACTTACCCATAATAGGATAGTGAGCTTTTACCAAATTTTTTTGTTTTGTGTAGTGAGTATATGCCTATATTTTTAGGGAGTTTATGAGAGCTCATATGCTCTATAGTGATGAGATTCGCTCTGTTTTTGGGAATTTGTTCTATGAGGTGATATACTTTTTCATATATCTCATCCATACCGTCTCTTATGCAAAATGGTGGATCAAAGTAGAAAAAAGCTCTACATGTAGAGCTTTTTAAAAACTCTGGAAAGTACTCAAAACTATCTGCTCTTTTACAAGTTGTACCCTTAGCATCTATAAAATCACAATTTTTCTTCAAAATTCTAAATGCTTTGCTGTCTTTTTCTATAAAATAGGCATGAGATGCACCTCTGCTTAGTGCCTCTAGCCCCATAGATCCACTTCCTGCAAAAACTTCTACAAAAGCTTCATCTATGATATCAAATTGTATTGTATTAAAATATGACTCTTTTAGGATTGATTTTGTACTTCTTGTACTCTCAAGAGAGGGGAGTTTTAGTTTTTTGCCTTTATACTTTCCTGCTGTTATGTTTGTGTGAATTTCACTTTTTTTCATAATGTTGCTCAATAATTTTGATCAAATCATCTCTGAATTTTTTTGTTAAAAAATCAACTTTTTCTCTCAAATCATCTTTTTTAGTTTTTATAAAATTGTCATTTGGATTTTTACCAGATGTGAGATCAATATAAAATTTATCTAAAGCTATCATTAAAGAGGATTCTGAAAATGGCATTTGTAAATTTGAAGTCTTATCTGAAATTAAAAATAGTGGTTTATCTATCTCTAGTTTCCTATCACTGATAACAAAATCACATTTTTTGTATGATGAGATATTTTTTTTTAAAAATATCTCTAAAGATTTTGTCAAAAGTATAGACTTGCAAGCCAATGATACCTTCATATATATACC
>JALVAU010000390.1 GCA_027011025.1 Campylobacteraceae bacterium
GGCACTCACTGCTGCGATAAGCCCTAAAAATAAGAGTCTCCATCCAAACCACATAGTGCCATTTAGATTTGAAGAGTAAACTATCATAGCTATAAATATAAACGGCAATGAAAAAATAGAGTGCTTAAAGACTATAAGCTCCCCTATATCCTTTAATATTTTCATATACTTTTGCATAAACAACCTTATTTTTAAATAATCCGCTAAAGATTTTACTATAAATGTGATTAAAAGTGTTATAATTCTCATTATAGGAGCTAAAAAATATGAAAACTATAGCAATTTTAGGAGCAACTGCTAGTGGAAAAACATCTCTATCTATAAAGTTAGCCCAAGAATTTAACGCACAAATTTTATCACTAGACTCTTTAAGCATATATAAAGATATCGATATAGCCTCTGCTAAACCGTCGCCCCAAGAGAGAGGAGGGATACAACATTTTGGAATCGATGAACTCTCTGTAAATGAAAATTTTAGTGTGTCTGTGTTTTTTGATATATATAAAAGCGCCTATCAAGATACAGTAAAAAAAGATAAAAATCTTATAATAGTAGGCGGTACCGGCTTTTATCTCAAATCTCTCTTAAGTGGTCTTAGCACAAGACCATCCATATCGCTAGAGGCAAAGCAAAAAGCAAAAAACCTCCTTCAAAATAGAGATAAAGCATTTGATATGATAAAACAGTACGATAAAAAATATGCTCAAAAAATCTCTTTTAACGATACATATAGGATAGAAAAATGGTTAGAATTATATCTCCAAAGTGGCATGGGGGCGAGTGACTATTTTGCCAAATTTAAAAAAGAGCCTATCATCAAGGAAATAGACTTATTTGAGATAGAGACTCCCAAAGAGATCTTAAATCAAAGAATTTCAAAAAGAACAGATGAAATGATAAAAAAAGGTTTGATTGATGAAGTTGTCTGGCTGGAAAAAACATATACAAGGAGACCAAACTCCATGAGATCTATCGGAATCAAAGAGACCCTGGAGTTTTTAGATGGCTTCATAAGCAAAGACGAACTAGCAAATAAAATCTCTCAAAATACCTCAAAACTAGCAAAGAGACAAAGAACATTTAACTCTACACAATTTCCTCCACACATAAAAGGTGATCTTGAAAATTTATACTATAGTATATGCAAGGTTCTTAGTTGAAATTCACCACCACCATACCACAATATCTATCTTGATAATAGATCTCTATCCGAAATTTTCTACTTTTAGAATCCATCGCATATTTGCCTGCAATGTCTCTTTTTTTAATAGTAATAGAGTTTTCATTTTTGATACCTTTTTTTGAAAAGCCTATCACATTTATTCGATATTTTTTGTCTATATTTGTCGAAAATGAGTCAGCAACCTCAACGATTGATGGCACAGATATACTCTTCTTTTGACCATCTATAATCATTGGTATTGTTTTTAAGCATCTCTCCTGTTTTTTGTAATCAGGCATAAGAGTTGTAATTTTTTTATTTCCAATCATCACATCAAAATATCTTCCTCTTTTCAGTATAGCTAAGAGAGGGTTTTCTCCCTTGATCTTGTTATCTCTCTTTTTAATAGGAAAATATCTGAGCTTTTCTTTAACATTGTCCAAGTCGATAATAGTATTGCTATTTATCGTAACAACTCCATACTGTTTTAATATTTTTTTGATCTCTGTTGGATTGAGTTTGAAATCTCTACTATACTTTACACCCATTTTTC
>JALVAU010000391.1 GCA_027011025.1 Campylobacteraceae bacterium
ATATAAAATAGGATATAATTTCTCAAATAAAACAGCATAAACAGATGCTCTCTCCAAGAAGGGTATCAGTAGGAGGAAATTTAATCACCATGAAACAAAAACTTTTTGGAACAGATGGGGTAAGAGGTATGGCAGGCAAGAAATTAAATGCTCAAATGGCGATGAGGCTGGCTATGGCTGCTGGGATATACTTTAGAAAAAATCCCGTTACAAATAAATTTTTAATAGGAAAAGATACCCGCAGAAGCGGTTATATGATAGAGAATGCTATAGTTTCTGGTCTAACTGCCGTAGGATATGATGTACGCCAAATAGGTCCTATGCCAACTCCTGCTATCTCTTTTTTAACAGAAGATATGAGGTGTGATGGAGGCATCATGATTAGTGCGTCACACAACCCATATTTTGACAATGGTATAAAGTTTTTTGATTCATTTGGCAATAAACTAAATGAAGAAGCCGAAGCTCAAATTGAAGAGATTTACAATAACGAAGATTTGATAAACAGTAACCAAAAAACTGAATTTGAGATTGGGAGATCAAAGAGAGTTGACGATGTCATAGGCAGATATATAGTACATATAAAAAATTCATTTCCAAAAGGTCTTACACTCAAAGGAATAAGAGTGGTTTTAGATACCGCAAATGGCGCAGCTTACAAGGTTGCACCTACGATATTTGCCGAACTAGGTGCTGATGTAATCGTGATAAATGATACACCAAACGGTAGCAACATAAACTTAAACTGTGGAGCAATGCACCCTGAAATACTTGGTGAAGAGGTAAGAAGATTGAGAGCCGATTTAGGCTTTGCATTTGATGGTGATGCCGATAGGCTGGTGGTGGTAGATGAAAATGGAGATGTCATAGATGGTGATAAACTACTCGGAAAATTAGCAACCTACTTAAATGAACAAGATAATTTGAAGTCAAATACTATGTGTGCTACAGTAATGAGCAATAAAGCACTAGAGGATTATCTAAACAAAAATGGAGTCTCACTGTTAAGATCTAGCGTAGGAGACAAATATGTACTTGAGATTCTAGGCAAAGAGGGGTTAAATTTTGGAGGAGAACAGAGTGGACATATCATACTTTCTGATTATGTAAAGACCGGAGATGCCCTCATCTCTTCGCTCGCTGTCATGGCATGTTATTTAAGAAGCGATGAGCCTATCAGCAAACTTTTTAACCCATTTAGCCTATACCCTCAACTCCAAAAGAATTTAGCGGTAATTGACAAAATTCCACTAGAAAAGATAAGCGGATACAGTGAATTAGTCCAAGAAATAGAAAAAAATGGCTCTAGAGTTCTCGTCAGATACTCTGGAACCGAAAATTTACTAAGAATCTTATTAGAAGGCAGAGATGAAAAGACTCTTGAGGGACAAATGAGTGACCTTTATATATTTTTAAAAAAAGCACTTCATGATTAAACATATCTTGATTTTTCTTCTGATGTCCATAGGAATTTTCCTAATCGATCAGAACTTAAAATCTCTGTTTTTAAATGGCTACAGATATAATGGTGAGTATATATCTTTGATACTTGTTTTCAATCAAGGTGTAGCATTCTCAATGCTTGAATTTTTACAGGAGTATCTAAAATATATACAGTTAGGCATCTTTATCTTTATCAGCATATATCTTGTATTTGAAAAAGAGATATTTTTGAGGTATTCACTACCTATAGGTATCTTGTATGGTGCGGG
>JALVAU010000392.1 GCA_027011025.1 Campylobacteraceae bacterium
ATATAAAACCCTTGCATCATAAGGGTTGTTTGAGTTGATATTGTAATCATCATAATTTCCGCTAAACTTTAAAAATCTTACCTTTTGGTAGTCGCTGTTAAATGGAAGTGGATTCCAAAGTTTTGCTTCAAAACTCTTTTCATCATACTTTAAATCAAAGTCATAAATCACTTTGAATTTTCTGCTTGTTTCTCCTGCAAATAACTCACTAGGCACTATAGTCATAGCTCCTATTGTCAAAGCAGAACCCACTAAAAATTCCCTTCTTTTCATAGTTGTATCCTTGTAAATGTTTTGATGTTAAGTACCTTATCGTTAAAATATGTCATTTATTACGGCAAGGTATTTATTGCAAAATATGACGAGAAGTAGTCTTACATGTAGAAGTCATGCAACATTATGTCAGCCCAAACCTTGGGCAATATGCAATCTATTTGTGAAATGGTAGCAAAAAATATTAAAAGTTTTGCTGAATAAGTGTATTGTTAATTTTATTATTTATCTGCTACTCTGTTTTTGCTTGTATAAAATGTGACCAATAACGGTAGCATTAGTAAAAATAAAAAATTGCTTCTGCCTGATATGGAAAAAGAAAAAGAGTAAAAGTATATGTATAATTAATCCAAACACTCCAATCACAAATGTAATAAAATATACCATTTCGTTAGTATCGTCTATTTTAGTATTTTTTAATATTGAACTTTGACTTATGTAGTAATTTCTTAACATATTTATATCGAGGGCTTGGCTTTTGATTTTTTAACTATTTTTGAAATCCATGAAGGGGATAACCCCAAATATCTTGCAACTTCACTACCAGTAAAACCGTCTTTTAAGGCTTTTAGGATTTGTTTGTCTCTTTTTACTTTTGGTAGATCAGCTTTAAAATACTCTTTAAGACTTAGGCTTTGTATCACTTTTTTAGGCTCTTTTTTAAAATAAGTTGCTTTTTTTTGAAACTCTTGTATTTTTTTAAGTTCTTTATCATCTAGTTTTATATCAACTAAATTTAAAAGTTCACCACTGCTATCAAACCGATGAAGAACAAAACTCTCTTGCATACAAGATTTTATCTTGTTTTGCAGGATATCATGTAAAAGAGTATATCTGAATTCTCCTGCTTTTTTTGTGATTTTTGCCTTGATAGGGTTAAACTCCAAATACTTAAAAAGTATAAAAAGATATGCTTCGTCAAAAACATACCACGACTTATATCTGTCTTGCCAAAGGTGACCGACTCTTTTATATTTTCTGTTAAAGTATTGTGCATAAGTAGCATTTATTTGTCTCATACCATGTGAGAGATTTTCTTTTTTGTTTTCAAGCAATAGATGATAGTGGTTATCCATGATGACATACCCATGTATAGTAAAATCATAATGCATGGAAACTTCACAAACTATCTCTAAAAATTTATCTTTATCTTCTGCTGTAGCAAATACTGTTCTTTTTTCAACACCACGATTATAGATATGATGAAACCCTGAAGTTTCTATTCTAGGTCGTCTCGCCATATTTTTTCCCTTTGATATGGAAATATTAGCAAAAAACTAGTTAAAAGTCAAACCCTGACCCCTTTTCTACTCTTTTTATAGAAACTTTTGCTATTGCAAACCGCTATTCGCTAGTTTTGTTGTTCTTAAGCGTTGCGCAGAACGAATCAAAAAGCAGGTGGCACACGTAGTGTGCTCAGCGCGACCGTTGTTCGTGC
>JALVAU010000393.1 GCA_027011025.1 Campylobacteraceae bacterium
GTATAGTATCTAAGGGGCTTGTGTTCCCTAAAAAAAGAGGTGTAAAACCTACTAAATATAAAAAGATTCAAGAAAATAACGAGTATCGCTAAAAATATACCAAGAAATTTATACAATAGATGTTTTCCAAAAGTTTTGTACTCTATTTTTAAAAAATATACCACCAGCGATGGAACTATACCAAAGATAAAAAGATCTAGAAAAAGCTTCCATGAGATTAAATCTTTTGCTTCTGCAACTTGTGTCTCAAAGATATTATTTATCATTTGATCATCAATAACTACACCATAACTGTTCATAAAGTAACTACTCGCAGCACTTACCATAAAGAGTAAAATAAGAACAGGTTTTAGTACATATTTAAAATTTACAAGACTCAGCACTATATAAATAACTGAACTTAAAACCATAAACAAGGAGATAAAGTACCAGATATTTTCACTTCCAAAAGGATAGACGCTAGAGACCTTTTTCCAGAAAAGATCATTATAAAATGCTGAAAAAAATAGAGAAATAAAAAGTATAATATATCTACTACTTTTAAACATATATCTCCTTTAAAAAATTTGTGGTATTATACACTATAATGGTTAACGAAAGGAAATATATGTACGGAATAGATAAGTTTTTAGAAGCAGTAAAAAATGACAAATTTATAGAGGGGCATGAGGTTTTAGAAGAGGGGTGGAAAGAGTTAAAGAGATATCCCGATAGACTTGACGAAAGTAAAATTTTAAAGGGACTTATCAACGGCTCAACCGCCATAGCACTAAAATTAAAAGGTAAAGACAAAGGAGCAAAAACGGTATGGGCTACATTTGAAAAATACAGACCTCTAATTTGGAGTGTGGTTTGTAAAAATAGCCTAAAATATAAAGAAGCCCAAAAGCTTTTGGATGAAAAATATAAGCTCTACATGTAGAGCTTATATTGGCTGGTCTTACTCACTATATCGCATAATCGATGCAATATAGTTAAAATTTCTTATCTGAAATATTCTCTTTTATTTTTCTTGAAATAGAGACTATATTATTAGCTACAACATCAACTTTTTTCGTAATATCTGTATTTTTATAGCCCACCTCTTCCATCTCGTTCATAGAGTTATTTATCTTATTTATCTCTTCTGTTCTTGCACTGATGTTGCCTACGATTACTGAGACAGATTGTACCAAAACTTGTATGGTTGCATTTACTTCTGAGAGTGATTTTTGAGTTCTCTCAGCCAACTTCCTAACCTCATCGGCAACAACAGCAAATCCTCTTCCATGCTCCCCTGCTCTTGCTGCTTCTATGGCAGCGTTTAGGGCAAGTAAATTTGTCTGGTCTGCTATATCGCTTATGACCGATACCACAGATTTTATCTCATTTGCATGAGACTCTACTTCTGCGGAGTATTCACTAGATTCATTCAACCCTATTGTTGCTTGTTGGGTTAAGACAAGTGTTGATTTTAGCAACTTATCTATTTTCAAAGAAACACTATTTAACTCTTGTATGTCTTCATTTAAGATATTTGAATTTTCATCCAAAGAGACTCCGTTTTCTCTATTTTTATACAATATATCACTTATCAAATCTGCTAAATCATTCAATCCTTTTGCGGTATTTCCCGTTGCATTTTCTATTCTATGTGTAAAATCCGAACTTTGAAATCTATCAAGTGCATCTTGTATCTTATTTATATCTCCACAAACCTTATCTGCTATAT
>JALVAU010000394.1 GCA_027011025.1 Campylobacteraceae bacterium
GAGTAATAATATAGAAATCCTACAAAATATATAAATGCTAATTTTTCCTATTGACATATTATTTTTATTTAGTTAAAATACGGTTATCAAAACATAAAGGATATTATCATGAGACAGTATGAAACTTACAAATGCGCTAAATGCGGAAATGTAGTAGAGGTTCAAAATGTAGGGGGCGGTACACTTACATGTTGCGGGGAAGATATGGAGATGGTTACCGAAAATCTAACAGCAGTAAACTTGATGAAAGCATTTGCAGGAGAGTCTCAGGCTAGAAATAAATATGAGTATTTTGCAAAAGTAGCACAAAAAGAGGGTTTGAGAGATATAGCAGCGCATTTTCAAAGGGCAGCAAATAATGAAAAAACTCATGCGAAATTAGAACTTAAACTTTACAATAAAATGATTCATGATTTAGAAGATGGTTTTGGCGATACAAAAGCAAACCTTCAAATAGCAGTAGATGGTGAAAGCTATGAAAATACAACTATGTACCCTGATTTTGAAGCAATCGCTAAAGCAGAAGGATACAAGGATGCAGCAACTCTATTCAGAGGCATAGGCAAAGTTGAAGTTGAACATGAAAAAATGTACAAAATGCTTCTTGCGAGATTAGAGAATGGAGAAGAATTTGTCAGTGAAGACGGAGAAGAGGCTTGGATTTGTGAAGTATGTGGACATATTCACTATGGCAAAAAGCCACCTAAAATCTGCCCTGTATGTAAACATCCACAAGAGTATCAGTCAAGATTGATTGAGCCAAAATAGATAAAAACAGGGTCGCTACAGCGACCCTATAAACTTATATTGCCTCTTCATCCTCTTCACCAGTTCTAATTCTTACTACTTTATTGATACTGCTCACAAATATCTTTCCATCACCTATCTTGCCTGTTTTTGCAGACTCACTTATAGCATGAAGTGTTTTATCTACATCATCATTTTTGACTATTATCTCCATTTTAATTTTAGGGAGAAAGTCTACAACATACTCAGCTCCTCTATATAGTTCCGAGTGTCCTTGTTGTCGCCCATAACCCTTAACTTCACTTATAGTCATACCAGTAACATCTATCGCAGTTAAAGCATCTTTTACATCTTCAAGTTTAAATGGTTTGATTATCGCTTCTATTTTTTTCATACTATCCTCCAAAAAGTTTATCTATTTAGGGTGCCTTTAATAACCCTATATATTATATCTTATTTTTTATTTACTTTAGCAGAGCTTTTACAATATACTGCTTTGCTAAAGGTCTATTTTGCGCACCTACAGGAGTATTTTCAATTTTTTTAACTACCCCAAAGCCTTTTACTACCCTACCAAATATAGTGTATCCGCCATTTAGCCAAGGAGTTGGAACTGTTGTTATAAAAAACTGACTTCCATTTGTATTTCTTCCTCTATTTGCCATAGCTAAATAAAATGGCTTATCAAAAATTAGATTTGCCTTAAACTCATCTTTAAAAGGATGTCCCCAGATAGACTCGCCACCTCTACCTGTTCCTGTTGGATCTCCACCTTGAATCATAAAATTTTTTATAACTCTATGGAAAATTATCCCATCATAATATCCTCTTTTAACCAAAGTTTCAAAGTTTTCACAGGCTTTTGGCGCCACTTTTGGATAGAGTTGCAACTCTATATCACCCTGATTTGTCTTTAAAACAACAATATCATTTGCAAAGACAAATGATGAAATCAATAACAATACTAACACAATCTTTCTAATCACAATCACCCCTTTAACAGTTTTTTATTTGTAAACTTATATACTTTATTTTTTTGTTTCTCTAAGATACCAGAGAGCATAAGCTGTTTAAACATACCGACAACAGTTGGCTTGCTTACACCTACATTGTCCATAATCTCTTGATATGAACCATAAAATATATTTTCATCATCCAAATGATTCATTATGTATTTTAATATCTCTATCTTTTTTCCACCTATTAAAGCAGCCAAACCCTCTACAACAAAAGAACAGTCTTCTAACTCTTTTTTTTGAACTATTGGAAGCATGATATTGTATATGGAGTCTATCATCTCTTTTATATTTATAGGCTTCATAATAAAGCCCTCAACATGCAATTTTATAGCATCTATAAGATACTGTGTATCGGTAAAAGCCGTAGTGATAATCGAGGGAATCTCTTTGTTATGCTCATACTTTAACTTTTTAAGCATATCTATGCCGCCTAAATTTGGCATTATTACGTCCGTAATTATCAAATCTATTTCTTTGCTTAAGGCTATATCCAAGCCCTCTTTACCATCATTGGCAACTATTATCTCTTTGACGAAATCACTCAATATCATTTTTGTCTGATTCTGAACTGACAATTCATCTTCTACATATAAAATAACTATATCTTTTAAGCTATTAAAATCCATTTTTTCCTCCTAATGGTAAAGTTATCTTCATTTTTGTACACTTTTCAAAGAACTCTTTATCCTTAAAAGAGTGCGAACAATTTTGGGCAACTATCTCTCCACCCATCTGCTTTTCTATAATTTGCCCTGACATATAAAGCCCTATTCCCGTCCCTGCTGATCTGTGTTTTGTAGTAAAATACGGTTCAAATATTCTATCTATTACATCCTCTCTGATACCGCCTCCGTTATCATAAACCTCTATATACCCATTTGAGTTATCATGATATATGATAGCTTCTATCAATTTTACACTAGGATTTGTTTCATTTAAAGCATCCTTTGAGTTAGAAAAAAGATTTATTATGACCTGTGAAAATTCATTTGGATAGCCATTTATTTTGAAGTCGTTCTTGCACACTACATCTATATCTATATTATATTTTTTAAAGTACGAAGATAGTATTTGGGCACTTTTACTCACATTATCTCTCACGCCAAAAAGTGAAGTTGTCTTATTTGGATTAAAAAAATTTCTAAAATCATCTATAGTCTTTGACATATTTTCTGCCAACATAAAACCCTCTTTGACTTGAGAATCTATAAAGTCATCATTGATTTCGAGTTTTAACATCCTTCTGGTTTGAAAACTTTGAATTATCAGACTTAGTGCATTTAAAGGCTGCCTCCATTGATGAGCAATATTTCCTATCATCTCTCCCATTGCTGCTAAACGAGATTGCCTGAACATTATCTCATCTTTTTCACGGCTTTTTTGAACTTCTTGCTTTATTTTTGCCTCTAAGTTTCTGTTTAGTTCTTGGAGCTCCTTCGTCTTCTCTTGCACCATATTTTCCAAACTGTTATGAAGATGTCTTATATTTTGTAAAATAATCAAAGCAATCAGTGCTGCAAATGATATGGTTCCTATCGTGCCGGCAACAATCCACTCAAAAGTATTTGTATAAACTTTGTCGGTATTTTTCTTCCCTCTTTTTGATGCCTCAAGATTGATATTTATCAATTGGGTTAAATCGATATTTATAGAATAGACTGTTGGATATAGTTGATTTTGCATTGTTGTATATACTGTCTGATTTTCATTTAGTTTATACAGCTTAAAAATACTATTTAAGATACTATCTACAAAGTCAATTTTTTGCTCTATCTTGTCAACTAACTCTTTTTCATCACTAAAACTAGAAATACTTGAAGTTTTTTTATCTACAAGTCCCCAAGATTTTAAAAATTTTATTACAAGATCACTATCATCTATCTTAAAGCTTTGCTTATACTCTTGCCAATTATCCCTTATAAGGTCTTGTGCTAACAATACAACATCTCTGCCTTGTTTATATGTTATATTGCCTTTCTCCATATCTCTTAGTGTGTCTAAAATATTAACACTATATATATCCTTTAGATTTTCAAGCTCAATCGTAGGGAGCATTCTCTTTGCGTATAAGATATTAAAATTGTTTCTCATCCTGCTTAAGCCTATATGAGAGAAACTTCCGATAAAAAGCATACCCATAACCATAACTAAAAAAAGTAGAGATGTTTTTTTAGCTATAGTCATATTATCAATACTGTTTATAATTTTTAAAATAGGACTATTTTTCATCACTTCTTTCCAAGAGAGGCTCAAACATCTTATTTTTATAGACGATTAGATGTACCCTATGCAAGCATGGACACTCAGTGGATTCTGATTTATTTCTTGTGCTGCTTTGTATCAGAAGAGACAGCTGCTGCATTTTTTGAACAAATTGACTTTTGGTAAAATTTTCGCCAACATCTCTAAAAAGTTGAACTGTCATCTTGGCAACAAAATATCCCTCCAAAGATATAAAACCAAAATCGGATTTTGGATAATACTTGCTCATAATCTCCCTATACTCTATAACCTGCTTAGTTCTTGATGTCCAAGGAGACGGAACAACTTGAGAAAAAATTATATTTTTAGACTTATAGTCTAAAGTTTTAAGCAGGAGCTTTGGGTTTACAAATGAGAGTGTTCCAAAATTTATGTTTTTTATGATTTTTCTCTTTTTTCTAGCTCTTTTGATAAATTGAGCTACCGGCATAGTTGTACCAACTAATATAATCGCCTCTGGTCTTGTTAGACTTATCTCATAAAGAGCATTACCGACTGAGAGAGTGTTTCTCTTATAGCTTCCTTCTCCTATAACTTTTAAATTTCTTTTACTCAGTGCCTCCCTGACGCCTCTTAAGCCAGATCTTCCATAACTGTCATTTTGATAAAAAACAGCTATTCTCGTAAACTGCTTTTTATCAACAAAATAGCTTATTAGCTTTTCTGTCTCTTCTTTGTAACTCACTCTAGCGTTCAGTATTAATGGATTTTTATCTTTTCTTAAAAAATCTGCCCCAGAAAATGCTCCTAAAAATGGGATTTCATTTTTAATTGCAATAGGCAAAATAGCCTTTGAAATTGGAGTACCAACCGTACCAAAAAAAGCAAATATTTTATCTTTTTTCACAAACAGTTTGGCATTTTTGATAGCAAGCCTTGGCTCATATCTATCATCTCTCGTAAGCAACCTTATAAATCTCCCATATACTCCACCTTTATCATTGACGCTTTGAAAATATGCATTTGCGCCCATAAATATATCTTCCCCTAAATCACTTTTATTGCCGGAAAAAGGTGCGCTCATACCTAGCCTTATCTCATCATCATCAAATTTAGGCTCATAATTATATAGCACAAGCATAACGACTATAAAAACTGCTACGAAAGATAATATTTTATTCATAAGTAGTATAATAACAAGAAATATTTATAAAAAAGCTGAATTTTGTTAAATAAATTTAACTAAGGAAACAAATGAAGTGCAAAATATGCCACACCAATACAAAAATCTTAAGAGACAACCTCACAAAAGAGATATATGAGATATGTTCACATTGTGAAGCTATATCTTTGCAGGATAAATTTATAGTGACGAAAAAAAGAGAGAAAGCCCAGTATGAAAACCACAATAACAGTTTTGAAAGTAGAGGTTATGTAGAGATGTTTGAAAAGTTTTTAGACTATTTTTGGCAAAATTTAGATAAAAATGCAACAAATGCTTTGGATTTTGGTTCCGGTCCAGGACCTGTTTTAGCGCAGATACTCAAAAGCAAAGCTCTACATGTAGATACCTATGATAAATTTTATCAACCTGAAGAACTATATAAAGATAAAAAATACGATCTTATAACATCAACAGAAGTTTTTGAACACTTGCAAAACCCTCTTGATACCCTCTGTCTCTTTAAAAAACACCTAAAAAAAGGTGGACTGATAGCTATAATGACACTTTTTCATGACAATAATGAAGAGAATTTTTGGAAATGGTGGTACAGAAGAGACCCCACACATATACTCTTTTATACTCCAAAAACTTTTGAAGTTTTAGCAGATATGTGCGGTCTGAAGATATTAAAGTGTGACGACAGGAGGGTAGTCGTACTTACTTTTTAAGGGTTGGAATATAATCAGCCAAAGCTTTGATTTGTTCTTTACTTAAACTAGAAACTTGCCCTTTCATGATGCCCTTCATAGCACCGCCAAATGTACCTGCCTTATAGCCTTGTAATGCAGAGACTATTTTATCTGATTTCCAAGCATTAATCACCTCTGATCTACCAAGTGCTTTTTTCTGTGCATTTGCACCATGACATCCTGCACACTTTTTAAATAGTGTGGCTCCATCGTCTGCGGCCATAACATTCATGGCAAAAACAGCTAGTGCTGCTAAAATTACTTTTCTCATCTTAAACTCCTTTTTTATTTTATTATCCCCTCTGCCCATAAATAGTACTTTAAAGATTTTTTGCATCTTTAAAGTACTATTTATGGGCAGATTCCTCGCGACTAAAGCTTCACCTGTCGGTGAGAAATACCTATTATTGTCCCCTTTTATAGGAGCAAAGCCCCCATAAAATTCCTCGCGACTAAAGCT
>JALVAU010000395.1 GCA_027011025.1 Campylobacteraceae bacterium
GAAAAAAAGTTATAGAGTATATGTCTCAATGTCCTTTCTCTAAAATTTCTGATGACAGATTGTTGATTGCAAGTCATATTAAACCCTATAATGTTTGTATGAAAGAGAATAAGCCTCAAGAAGCAGTTGATTATTTAAATGGATTAGCACTCTCTCCAACCTATGATAAACTTTTTGACCAAGGATATATAACTTTTACAGATAAAGGGGAGCTTATTTGTGGAACACAACTGAGTGCTTATACATGGGAAAAGCTTCGTATTAATCCAAATGCAAAAAATATAATGAGAATTTATCCCCAAAAGAGAGAAAAATATTTAGAGTTTCATCGAAAATATGTTTTTCAGGATAATATTGATGATATAGTTTTTTAGAGAGAGGAAAAAATGCAAACTGGAAAAGTAGTAGCAAGTATAGAAACCATTGTTAACGATTTAAAACCCATCACATGGAAGCAGGTTCTTTATGAGGCTGTGACCAATGCTCTACAAGCTAATGCCTCAGAGATAAAAATAAATTTTATTCAAAACAGTCTTGAATTAGAAGATACCCCTAAATATATTGATTCTATTGTGGTAGAAGATAATGGAGAGGGGTTTAATGAAGAGAATACTAAATCTTTTAGAGAGTATCGTTCTACCTATAAAAAGCATTTGGGTTGTAAAGGGATTGGTCGGTTTCTCTTTTTAAAACTCTTTGATAAAGTAGAGATTGAGAGTTTAGATAAAAATATAGAGTTTGTAATAGACCAAGATATAAAAGTATCAAAAAGTTTAGACAAATATGAAAAAACAGCTATTAAATTTTTAAAACCTAAAGATAAGTTTACTATCAATTATAAAAGATTTAAAGAGGATTTAAAGAGCTACTTTTTAGCCTACTTTAAACTATTGAAAGATGAGAAAAAATCTATAAAAATCTCTATTTGCGAAAATGAAAAAGTCCATAGTATTGTAGAGAGTGATGATATACCTGACTTTAAAGAGAAAAATTTTAGGATAGGTAGCCATGAGTTTAAGTTAAGTTATATCTTTGATTTTAATGCTGATGGGTACTACTGTGCAGGTAATCGGGTGGTTATTAAAAATAGTGAATTAGAGAGCAGTAAAAAGTTTAGATTTTTTAAAGATGTTCATATTCTATATCTGTTATCTTCTCCTTATTTAGACAGCAGTGCAAATGATACAAGAGATGATTTTAATATCTACCCTAAAAAGAAACAGCAAGATTTACTTCATAATCTCTCATGGCAAGAGATACAGAGTGAACTTAAAGAGCAAATTAAAATTATTGCCAAAGAGAACAATATTGAGATAGATAAACTCTCGGAAGCAAGTTTAAAACAGGCGATAAAAGAAGCTCCTTTTTTAGTCTACTATCTACAGGAGAATGAGCTTGGAGAAGATAGCGAAGGGTTACAAAAACGAGCAAAAAAACTGTTTGAAAAAGATAAAAAGTTTTTAAGAGATAGTAAAAATCAGACTCATGAGAAGTATAAAGAGAGACTGGCTATTGTGACTCAATCGGAGTTAACAGAGTATATCTATGATAGACAAAAAAAGATTGATTTACTCAAAAAACTGACCGATAAGAAATCTTTGGAGAAAGAGATACATAATCTGTTTATGAAACAGAGAACAAGTGATACAAAAGAGGATTATAGAACCAATAATCTTTGGCTATTTGATGATAGATTTATGAG
>JALVAU010000396.1 GCA_027011025.1 Campylobacteraceae bacterium
GTATAGTTATGGGTAAAGAGTATATTTTGGGTGTTAATACTTGGATATATATGTTAAGAGGACAAAATGTCCGTTTTAAAAAATCCCATAAATCTAAACAAAAAAACTTTAGAAATTATAGATTTTTTCTATCTAGCTTTAAAACCCTCTTTGCTTTTGCAAAACTCGGTTAAAAAGCATTTGTTGCATTTTGGATTTTTGGCAGTGCAGATGTATCTGCCGAAAAGTACCATTGCTTGATGAAGGGTGTGAAGATTGTCTTTGAAGATTTTGGTTAGATCAACTTCGGTTTTTATGGCAGTTTCCGCTTTGCTGAGACCTAGCCTGTGTGCTACTCTAAAGACATGTGTATCAACTGCCATGAGGTTTTCTCCTGCAAACTCTATAAGAACAACATGAGCTGTTTTTTGTCCGACTCCTGCAAGTGATATGAGCTTTTTTTCATCTAGTGGAATATCTCCATTAAAGTCATTTTCAACTTTTTGAGCCATTTTCAATAGGTTTTTTGCTTTGTTGTTAAAAAAGGAACAGGATTTTATGAGCTCTTTTATGTCATCTATTGAGGCGCTACTTAAGCTCTTTGTATCTGGGTATTTTCCAAAAAGAGCAGGGGTGATGATATTGACTCTTTTGTCTGTACACTGTGCCGAGAGCATAACTGAGATGAGCAGTTCGTAAAGGTTTTTATATTTCAACTCCGTAACTGCATCTGCATATTTTTCTACAAATATTTTTTTGATCTCACTTATCTCTTTTTTTGTGGCTAGTTTCATTTTATTTCTCCTTTTTTAGGGGCAAAGCCCCTAAAAAATTCCTCTCACTAAAGCTACGCCTTTGGCGAGAGTGTTTACATTTCAAACTTCCTCACTAAAGCTACGCCTTTGGCGAGAGTGTTTACATTTCAAACTTCCTCACTAAAGCTACGCCTTTGGCGAGAGTGTTTACATTTTTTTACCACTATTTAGGATTGTTTTGGCTTTGTCTCGGTTGTATTTTATCTAAAGATTTATTAATTATTTAAACAAAAAGAGTATAATTTCACAAATTTATGTTTAAAAGGATTTGAATGAAAAAGATTATATTTGGTAGTTTAGTAGCTATGATTTTAGGTGTTAGCTTAAATGCTACGGTTTATGCGACTGTAAATGGTCATGATATCACAGACCAAGATGTCAAGATACTTCTAAGAAGTATGCCTGGAGCTAAGTTTGAGCAACTTCCCCCTGCAAGTCAGAAAAAAGTTATTCAACAGGCAGTTGAAAGATATTTGCTAGCACAAAAAGCTGTAAAATCAGGCATAGAGAATGATTCTGAATTTAAAAAAGCACTCGAAGGCATTAAAAATGACTTAGCACTTGAGCTTTGGATGAAAAAGGTCTATTCATCTGTAAAGGTTGATGAAAAGTCTATAAAAGACTATTTCAATAAAAATGCAGATAAATTTGTCAAGCCATCTCGTGCAAAAGCAAGACATATACTTCTAAAAACAGAAAAAGATGCAAAAGATGTTATTGCTCAGCTAAAAGGCTTAAAAGGCGAAGCTCTTACTAAAAAGTTTATAGAATTAGCAAAAGCAAAATCAACAGGACCTAGTGGAAAAGATGGTGGAAAATTGGGTTGGTTCGGGAAAAGACAGATGGTAAAACCTTTTAGTGATGCAACATTTGCACTAAATAAAGGTGAAATTACCAAAACTCCGGTAAAAACACAATTTGGATACCATGTAATTTTACTAGAAGATAAAGAGATAGGCAAAAAAGCAACTCTAGCTGAAGTTAAACCTCAGATAGAAAATGCTCTAAAGATGGAAAAATTTAGAAAAAAAGTCAGTGGTATAGCTAAAGAGCTTAAAAAAGGTGCGAAAATAACTATTAAATAAAAAGGTCGTTTTATGCAAAATGCAAAAATTTTTGATTTTGTTAAGCCCGGTGTTGTGTTTGGTGATGATTTACAGAAAATGTTTGAAGTGGCAAAAGCAAATGCTTTTGCCTTTCCTGCTGTAAATGTAATAGGAACAGACTCTATAAATGCAGTTATGGAAGCAGCCAAAAAGGTTAATTCCCCTGTTATTATTCAGTTTTCAAACGGGGGTGCAAGTTTTTATGGCGGGAAAGGTATAGACTCTAAAACTTCTGCCGTGTTAGGAGCCATTAGTGGGGCTCTACATGTGCATACGCTCTCAAAAGCTTATGGTGTTCCTGTTGTGTTACATACCGACCATGCAGCTAAAAAATTACTTCCTTGGATAGATGGTCTTTTAGATGCAGGAGAGTCCTATTTTAAAGAGCATGGATATCCTCTGTTTAGTTCACATATGCTTGATCTTTCTGAAGAGAGTTTGGAAGAGAATATCTCTATAAGCAAAGAGTATCTAAAAAGGATGAGTAAGATAGGTATGACACTAGAGATTGAGCTTGGTTGTACCGGTGGTGAAGAAGATGGTGTGGATAATTCACATCTTGATAACTCTGCACTCTATACTCAGCCTGAAGATGTGGCTTATGCTTATGAAGAGTTGAGTGAAGTAAGTGATAGATTTACGATTGCTGCTTCATTTGGTAATGTTCACGGAGTCTATAAGCCTGGAAATGTGCAGTTGACACCGAAAATTTTAGACAATTCTCAAAAATACATAAGAGAAAAATTTGATTTAAAAGAAGAGAAGCCTGTGAATTTTGTATTTCATGGCGGTAGCGGTAGTGAACTAGAAGATATACGAGAGGCTATAAGCTATGGCGTCATAAAGATGAACATAGATACGGATACCCAGTGGGCTTTTTGGGATGGTGTGAGAGAGTATTCACAAGAGTATAGTGCATATCTTCAATCCCAAATAGGAAATCCAGATGGAGATGATGTGCCAAACAAGAAGTATTATGATCCAAGAAAATGGCTTAGAGCAGGTGAAGAGAGTGTGATAAAGAGGTTAGAGATCGCATTTTCGGATCTAAATTGTCTCGATAGAAATTAAAATATAAAGCCTCTTTTTTTAGAGGCTTTTTTCTGTATGTTTGCTAAATCCCCATTTGAAACTCACTATTTTTGCAATAGGCTTTTTTACATAAAAAGAGATGATCTGCTTCATGTCGATTTTTCCGGTAATAAAGCAAGAAAATTTGAATATTTTTTATCCCAAGATTTTAAAGATATAAACAGAGTTGTCAGTTATGGCTCCAACCAATCAAATGCTATGTATTCACTATCTGTTCTTGCAAAGATGAGAGAGTGGGAATTTATATATTTTTGTGATCATATACCCAAATTTTTACAACAAAGTCCTAGTGGAAACTATAAATATGCACTCCAAAATGGTATGAAAATTTTTACAACCTCAAATAGAGCAGAAGATGCGAATAGGCTAAAAAATAGTAAAACTCTTGTCATACAAGAGGGAGGCAGACAAAAAGAGGCGGAATTTGGCATCAAAAACTTAGCAAAAGAGTTGATCTTGGATATTAAACACAAAAATATAGAAAATCCATATATCTTTCTGCCCTCAGGTACGGGAACTACCGCTTTATATCTGCAAAAACATTTACCATATCGTGTTTTTACTTGTGCTACTGTTGGAGACGATGAGTATCTGCAAAAACAGTTTAATGAACTTGAAAAAGAGAAAAAACACTATCCTATTATATTGGATTCTAAGAAAAAATATCACTATGGAAAGCTCTATCTCGAAGCTTTTAAGATTTATAGAGATCTAAAAACCGATATGGGTGTGGAGTTTGATCTACTGTATGATCCTATTGGTTGGATAAAATTTTTAGAAAATATTGACACCATAGAGGGCACCCCGATATATATCCATCAAGGTGGTCTTAAAGGAAATGAATCCATGAAAGCAAGGTATGAGCGAAAATATGGTAAAATCTCGTGAGCTTAAGTACCTTTCCTAGTTTCTATTCATTGGTGTTACTTCTGGTTAGGTACTTGTAAAGGAAAAGTGGATGTTAGAGATAAGAACAGATGATAAAAATTTTCAAAAAGAGTTTCAAAAACTCCTTCAAAGAGGGAAGATGGATATAGACAATGTATCTAAGATTGTCTCAGGGTTGATTGATGAGATAAAACAAGAGGGCAATAGTGCTCTGAAAAAACATATAGAAAAGTTCGACAATTGGACGCTAAAAGATGATGAGAGCTTGCAAATATCCACAAAAGATATGAAAAAAGCATATAGTGATTTGGATAAAGAGCTAAAAGATGCACTAAATCTCGCTTTTAACAGGATCAAAAATTATCATGAAAAATTATTGCCAAAGACATGGATGCAAGAGGATGAAACAGGCTCAATTTTAGGGCAAAAGATAACAGCGGTTGATAGAGCAGGACTCTACATACCCGGTGGCAAAGCAGCATATCCAAGTTCGCTTTTGATGAATGCTATACCGGCTATCGTAGCAGGTGTTGAAGAGATTGTAGTTTGCACTCCTGCACCAAACGATGAGTTAAACTCTCTGCTTCTAGCTGCCATGCACTTATGTGGTATCAAAAAAGCTTATAAGGTTGGAGGCGCTAGTGCGATAGGTGCTATGGCTTATGGAACACAAACTATTCCAAAAGTTGATGTGATTACGGGTCCGGGAAATATCTTTGTAGCGACAGCAAAAAAGCTAGTCTATGGCGAAGTAAATATAGATATGATAGCAGGCCCTAGTGAGATAGGAATTTTAGCAGACAGTAGTGCAAAAGCCACTCTCTTAGCTATAGATTTGCTCTCTCAAGCAGAACATGACGAGATGGCAAGCTCAATCTTGATAACTACCGATGAAGGATTGGCTAAAGAGACAAGAGATGAGATTGAAGTATGGCTAAAAAAACTAGATAGAGAGAAAATTGCAAGAACATCTATAGAGAACAGGGGAGCTATCATCATAGCTAAAGATATGCAAGAGGCTATATACTTGATGAATAAAATTGCTCCTGAGCATCTTGAGATAGTTTGTGAAAACTATATGGACTTACTACCAAAGATAAAACATGCAGGAGCAATTTTTCTTGGGAGTTATACCCCTGAGCCTATAGGAGACTATATAGCGGGGCCAAACCATACACTCCCAACTGGTGGAACAGCAAAATTTTACTCTCCTTTGAGTGTTGATAATTTTATAAAAAAGTCTTCAATCATCAGTATGAGTAAAAGAGGGATGCAAAAGGTAGGAAAAGAGTGTGCATTATTGGCAAAAACAGAGGGCTTGGGAGCTCATGCTGCTTCTGTATCGCAGAGACTTTAGCAGGGTTACTTGCATAAAAGATAATGGAGCTAAAATTGACTAAAAAACTTAAAAAAACTGAACTGATTCTTGAAAAATCTTTGATTCTTTTTTCTAAAAAAGGATTTTATAGTACAACCATACCAGATATCGCAAAAGCGATGGATATGAGTGTTGGAAATTTGTATAACTACTTTTCTTCAAAGGAAGAGTTAGCTAGAAGTGTCATAAAGTACTCTTCAGATATATTGGGTGCAAAGATAAAAGTCATAAATGAACAAGATATAGATACAAAAGAGAAGATTCATGCTATCGTGAAACTATATTTTGATATGGCGATAAACCAGCCTGAACATTTGGATTTTTTCCTAAGAGTTTATCTAGCAAATAAGGAGATTTTCAAAGATGGTTGTGAAGGCATGGTCTGCGTAGCAGCTTTTGTGACTGAGCTTATGATATTTTTTGAAGAGGGTGTTAGGCGAAAAGAGCTGAGAAATCAGAATTTTTTCTCTGCATTTGGTCTGTTTATGGGTTACCTTGGTGGTTTTGTATTTTTAAACGGTGAAGGTATCCTTGATGATAAGCTTGAAAATTATGTTGATGATATATCTGAAAACATCTATAGGGCTTTGAAAATCTAAATATCTTGAGTAGTAAAAAAAGATATATATACAATATTGAAGGCATTGTCCAAGGTGTCGGTTTCCGCCCTTTTGTCTATCAAATAGCTCACTCCAACTCTTTAAAGGGTTATGTGTTAAACAATTCACTAGGTGTTGTAATTGACATAGAAGGAGAGATTGAGAGCTTAAAAAAGTTTGATAACTCTCTACATGTAGAGCTCCCACCGCTTAGCAGAGTTGATGTTATAGACAAAACAGAATTAGAATTTTTTGGTTATCAAAATTTTGAAATCAGAAAAAGTGATGAAAAAGCCAGCAAACACACTCTAGTATCTCCTGATATGTCGATATGTGACGATTGCCTAAAAGAGCTTAGAGATAAAAATAATTTTAGATATAACTACTATTTTATCAACTGTACAAATTGCGGACCAAGATACTCCATCACTAAAACAGTACCTTATGATAGAGCAAACACATCTA
>JALVAU010000397.1 GCA_027011025.1 Campylobacteraceae bacterium
AATATAGAGTTGGTTTAACACCCGATTGTGTTGCTTCGTATGTGAGTGCAGGACACAGTGTGCTAGTAGAAAAATCAGCAGGTGAGGGAGCTGGATTTAGTGATGAGGAGTATATCAAAAGAGGTGCAACCATAACAGAAGATAAGCAGAAGATATTTGATGAGTCTGATATGATTATTAAGGTCAAAGAGCCATTGCCTCAAGAGTATGACTTTTTTAAGGAGGGGCAAATTCTCTACACATATCTACACCTTGCAGCTGATCTAAAACAGGCAGAAGCACTTATGGAAAAAAAGGTAAAAGCGGTAGCTTATGAGACTATAACTGACGATAATGGTCATCTCCCATGTTTGACTCCTATGAGTGAGATAGCAGGAAGATTGGCTGCTCAGGAGGGTGCAAAATACCTTGAAAAACCTTTTGGCGGAAGAGGAGTTTTATTAGGTGGGGTACCTGGAGTAAAAAGAGGCAATGTTGTTATAATAGGTGGTGGAATTGTCGGTATAAATGCTTGTAAGATGGTGGTAGGTCTTGGTGCAAATGTAACCGTGCTTGACATATCAGCAGATAGATTGGCATATTATGATGATATATTTGGCTCAAAAGTTACCACTCTTTATTCAAATAGAACAAATATTTTAAATGCTATAAAAGAGGCAGATTTAGTTATAGGTGCTGTTCTTATTCCTGGGGCTGCTGCTCCAAAACTTGTTTCAAAAGATGATTTGAAGCTGATGAAAAAAAATTCAGTCATAGTGGATGTGGCGATTGACCAGGGCGGTTGTTTTGAAACATCTCATGCAACTTATCATGATAATCCTACATATGTAGTAAATGATGTTTTGCACTACTGTGTTGCAAATATGCCAGGAGCTGTCTCTTTAACATCTACACTTGCTTTAACATCAAATACTCTCAAATATGGATTAGATATAGCAAATAAAGGTCTCGAAGAGGCTGTTAAAGAGGATAAAAATATAAGAAATGGTTTAAATTTATATCTAGGTAAGTGCACAAACAGAGCAGTTGCAAATAGTCTAAATATAAAGTATTGGGACATAGAATTTTAAGACTGATCCAATCACCCAAAATTTTATGGGTGATTGGGTATCGACATCTCTATTTTTTCTTCTATCTCTAAATATCTCTCTATGAGAGTATCTAAGTTTGTCTGTTCTTTTTCAAGTTGTTGACTAAGTGCAAGAAGTCCAATTTTTTCATAGCACTCTTGATTCTCTAGACATTTGTTTATCTCTTCTAGTTTGTTTTCCAATATCTCTATCTCTTGAGGGAGTGTTTTGTACTCTTGTTGTTCTTTGTAGGTTAATTTTATATTTTTGTTTGATTTCTCTTTTTTGCCAGACTCTTTTTTCGTTTGGGTGTTAAAATTGTCCAATTCGCCTAGCTCTTTTTCTATCTCTAAGTATTGGCTATATGCCGTATAACTCTCTTCTACTTTGCCCTCTCCTTTGAAGATGAAGAGTTTTTGAGCTATCTTATCGACAAAATATCTGTCATGACTTACAAATATAATTGCCCCTTGAAAATTTTGTATATACTCCTCTAGTATATTTATAGTAGGAATATCTAAATCATTTGTAGGCTCATCAAGTATGAGACAATCAACATCTTTAGTAAACAAAAGTGCAAGAGCAACTCTGTTTTTTTCTCCCCCGCTTAAAATTCCAATCTTTTTA
>JALVAU010000398.1 GCA_027011025.1 Campylobacteraceae bacterium
TTTTCTTCAGGCAAAATAAAAATGGGAATAGTTCTGCAAAGTGTTTTTGGATCGGAAAACTCATGGATTTTTCCATTTTTATCTTGAAATCCAATATAAGCCACTCTGAGCCTAAGGGCAGATAGCAGCTTGAATCCCAATCTATACAGTTTTTTTTGATAGCCTGGATATCTGTTTTCAAGAGCATCGTGCGAAATAACTACCCAAAATTTCTTTGCTTTAATAAGTGGTTTTATTGCATCTATAAAAGACTTAGCAGCTTCTTCGCTCCGATAAACATCAAAGTTTCTAACATAAAGTTTTCCTTCCTCATCCATTGTCAGCAAATTCAAACCACGTGATACAGGATATGTCTGTTGAGAGGTTTTTATAATACTAGGTATGGAAACAAGCGTTGGCATACTTGAACTTACAACGGTAATTTTTCCTTTGGGAGGATGCTTGCACTGCAATACAGTTTCAATATTTGTAATTCTTTTTTTATACAATGAGGAGTTGTTTTCATATATTTGAAGGAAACGCGAAGTATCAATGCTGTTGCTTTCTTTTGACAAAGATTGCACTTCGACGTTTGAAGATAGCGTACCCTGGGCCACACAGTATTTACCAGTTACATTGAAATCAAAAAGCTTATTGATTTTTTTACATTCATCAATCCATATAAACTTTTGCACAGGAGAAAAATCTTTAAAATACTCTTCAAGGCTTATTTTTGAATAAAACTCAAACAGCGGAGCAACCTCATAGTTTCTTTTTACTTTCATAAGCACAGGAAACTTGTATGTATGTTTATCCAAGTGTATCATTTTATCTTTGACATCTATTGTGTAAGTTTTTCCAAGAGTGCTAAACTCCCAAAACTTTAAAATATTTTGCCTCCACGATAAGAGTTTTTGATCGAAATTTTTAAATACTTCAAAAAGAGATTTTTCAACAAATAAATCTCTTCCCAGACCAAGCTCAATCCGTACACCTAATTTATGCAAAATAGTTGGTGCGACATCAAGCATACTAGCTGGTTTATTTATAGTTATATGCTTCTTTTCTCCTTTTCTCTTGGATCAAAAAGCATAAACAGATCTTTTCTATATACCTCTCCTTTTGAAGATAAAAGATTTGTCACACTGTTTCTCATGGCAATATGATCTGAAGTAAGAACTATTATTGTTCGATTGCCATCTTTGGAATTTTGAATGTTGCGAATAAAATCAGAGATAAGTCTGTCACTGCAATGAACTGCATTGAGTATTGAATTTTTACCGTCACCATAAGGTATGTCCCTACACGAACTGGATGTCATACCATCAGGGTGATGTGTATCGATAGTAGCCATATACAGTGCAAAAGGTCTATTAGTTTGTGAAAGCTCCTTGTATTTTTCCAATACCAACGGGAAAAGGCTGTCATCATAAAGCCCCCATCCGTTATGATAAGAGGTGTCTTTGAGTCTGCTCAATAAAGAATCCCTTCCGTAAACCTCATCAAAGCTATGTGTATGATAAAGTTGTCTTATACCTGAAAAATCTACAGAAGAACCTTGCATAAAAGCTAAATGATAGCCTTTGTTTTTTAAAAGATCCCCTATGCAAACTGCACCACTCATAAACGAATCCAATCCCTCCATTGAATTACCTGCGGACTTATATATGGAAGTTGTAAAAAGAGGTATCCCACACTGTGTAGCTGTCA
>JALVAU010000399.1 GCA_027011025.1 Campylobacteraceae bacterium
GCCTTATGAAAACCGGGCTGATTTGCGAAAATATTTTATCACCTGACTTGGGGTGTTAGCTCAGCTGGGAGAGCACGACGCTGGCAGCGTCGGGGTCAGCGGTTCGATCCCGCTACACTCCACCATCTATCAAAATGTTACATGCAAAATCTCTGGCGAAGAGTAGTTTGGAACATTATCATAAGTAAATACACTATAAAACTTATCTCTATCTAGCGAACCAAATGTGTCAAAGGTGTATTCATCTTTTCCACCATATATCTTAACTCCATCCATGAAGTTTTTTGGTGGATGAAATGAGTTTCTCACAACATACGAGCCGACAAAATCTCTATCTTTAGGATTTGTCCATAAAAGTTTTATTTTGCCATTTTCTATGGTGTATTTCAAATCTTTTACTTTTTGCAGAGGCTCTTTTCTTTTATTTATATACTCTATGATGAGTTTTGGATTTGCTCCCCATCTCACTATGCGTCCAGCTACTCGCGATAGAGATGTCGTAGCATTGATGATGATCTCTAACTCTTTTTTATCTTCATGCACTTTTTCTAATTGCAATAACGAGAGTGTATCGAACATAAAATAGTGTTTTCTTTTCTTGTTTAAAAAACTATCTTGCAATTCATATCCTATATACTCTACACTTTCCCTATTTTTCACATCTTCATAACTTGAGATCTTCTCCTCTTTCTCTAAAAGTTCAAGATAAAAACTGATGCCTTTTGTTGTTTTATAGGTCGTTTGATTTTCTAACTCTATATATGCTCTAGTTATAACTGTTGTATCAGGATTTGGCAAAACAGATAAATCATATCTGAGATGCCCATATATTTTATTGCCTTTTTTATCAAAACCACTCTCTAATATCTCTCTTTGCATACCTATGCTTATCTCTTGTGACAAAGAAGGGGTGATTTCTATTTTGATACTAGGCAAAGTGTATTTTATCTCTAGCATTGGACGATAGTGGAGACCTCCACCAAAAGTTCCATATCCTATGTCATATTGCATGATTTGCGAATCCTCGCCATAGGGCAACTCTTTTGGTCCGTCCAATCTAAACAGGACGCTATTTTGATCTAATCTCTCTTGCAAAAGCGAACATTGATACGAAGAAAAATCCCAATAATTCCAAATACCTTGAGTTAAATTTTGAGACTTTATAGCATCTCCGATAACTTGCACGCAAGGGGCATTCTCTACTTGTTTAAAATCAGTTACATCATTTACCTCATCACTGTCTATCAAACATAAATTCCACTCACCAAACCTCTCAATTTTAGCCCCTACCCTATTCATAGGATAGAGATGAAACCTTGCCTCTTTTATAATAGCATCATTTGGTACAGAGCTTAGATCATAACTGATTACTCCATCACATACACCTTTGGCTTTATTAATTCCGACAAAAAGAGAGTTTTTTCCAAAATGTGCTCTATTGACTTCGCTCATATTTTCGCCAACATACCCTGTTCCATCTTTTAGTGCAAATAACATTTTTGAAAATTCTGTATTTTTTAAATCCGTCTTTACTTTTACAACAGGCACAAATGGAGATTTTAATTTTGTCTTTTTATTGACTACTCTTATCGTATAGTAATATGACTTGAAAGACTCTAACTCTATATCCCTAAAAGTATGTTCTTTGGTAATTCCTATTATATTATGCTCACCACATGGAGCCTTGTCTCTTGTGTTTCTATATATCTCAAAATATATATCATCTCTTAGCTCATATGCCCAAGTCAGCTCTACAAAATCCACACCAACATCTTTTATAGTAAAATTATCAACCCTTTTTGGTGCAAGCGAAGAGTAGTTGATAGTCTCCTCAAAAGCCTTTAGCAATGCGGGAATATTTTCATTTACAGAACTACTCATAACCTTCATATAATCTGGGATATTCTTGGTTCCAACCTCAGCCACTAGCGCTAGAATTCCTTTAGAATAATAATACTCTCTACCGCTTCCGCTTATCAACTTTGCCGGTGGCTTACCTCTATGAATTCCGTAGTTTCGTCCTGTCACTCTATTTATCTGTTCACTCATATTTGCACATAGAGTATTTAAATCTGTGCCATCTATCTCACTTTCGTGTCTAAACTTATGAGCAGGAAAAAAGACATTTCCTTGAGAGTGATAATCAAGCGCTATAGTGATATTTGAATGAGAATCAACAAACTCTTTTATGGCTTTGGTTTCTGGTTCACTAAAAGGCTCACTTCCACCATAAACATTTGAGCTCATATTTGTAGTTTTTGTAAATCCTACAGAAAAATTACGATTTAGATCAACTCCAAAAGAGCCGTCAGGATTTTTTCTTCTGTTTTTTCTCCAAAACGAGAAGTGTTTTCTTGAGTATTCAAAGCCATCAGGATTTAGACAAGGCACTATGTATAGAGTTGAGCGTTTTAGATACTCCTTTATTCTTGGATTTATTTCATAGTTACCCAAAATATACTCTATAAATTTTAGAGCAAGCTCATGCCCTATCCACTCTCTAGCATGGATAGTGCCGGTAAACAAAAGTGCCGGTTTTTTGCTCGCCTCATCTACATGTAGAGATAGGGTTGCTAACACTATCTCTCTATTTTCCTCAGTTTTGCCTATAGTTTGAATTTTAATGATATCTGGAAATTGAGATTGGGCTTTTTTTAGTAACTCTATTCCTTTATCGTACGAAATATATTGATTTTTCATGATTGAGTTTTTTAGTTAACTCTATCCTCCTTGAAGCTTACCCAAGCGGATACAATTTTTTTTACAAGCTTTTCCTTGATGCCTTTTATCTTAGAAAATGCACTAGGGTTAAACTCAAGATTTTCTACTATCTCATCTTCACTAAACTCTTCAAATATCTTCTGTATTTTTTTACTGCCAAGACCGCTAATACCTTCAAAAAGAGTCTGTAAATCTTGCTGGTCAATTATAATCTCCGGTGATGCTTCATCCCCACTAGTAGGAGCATCTAGATTTTGAATATTTTCTACTTCCATACTCTTGATACTCTTAAATTGAAATCTATCTTGAAAATTCCATTTTTCACTTGGCCACTCTTCATAATCTCTTGGGGCTACATCAAGCATAGGATACTGCTCATCTAGCTCATGGATATAGTACTGAGAATCCCCATAAGATTTTTTCTTATCATCAAAATAGGCACCGTCATAACTTGGAGTATATTTACCAAAAGTTATATGCCTCATAGTCCTTAGAAGTGAACTGTCTATCTTGCCCAACTCTTCCCAGTTAAACATAGGCAGATGAGGTTTTTTCATCTTACCACCACTAAGACTCCACATCAGATACTGACCTATCCAGTCTCTTATATATGGAAATGCAGCAAAAGCAGTAGCACACTCTAAAATCCTTACATTTCCATCTTTTCCATAAGCTACATCACAAGCCCAGTACTCTGCGTTTGCGGATTTGCTAACTTTTACGGCAAGATCTAGAACATTTTTTGGAACATCTTGATAATCCATACTTCCACCTTGGCTTGTATTTGTCAGCCAATCACCCTCAGGCGGTCTTCTCCAAAATGCACAAACCGGCTTGTGTCCTATAAGCATAACTCTGATATCTGCCTCCATCGGTATAAAATCTTGAACATAAATCGGATGATATTTCTTCTCATCAAAAAGCGCAATAGCCTCATCAACACTATCAACTTTATGCACAAAGTAACCACCATAATTTGAAGGGCCGTAACTTCTTTTGACAATTTTTGGATAATCCGTTTGTCTTAAAAATTTATACCCTTTTTCTCTATCATAAAATATATGAGTCTGCGGAATTGGCAAATTATATTTCCATGCAAATCTTGTAACATTCTCTTTAGATTTATTTGAAAATTGCGTATCCAAAGAAGGAATAAACCTTACATGCGGAAGTTCTCTTGCTATCTCTCTAAATGTTTCATAAGCAGTTGCAGGAATATTGCCAATCAAAACATCTATCTTCTTTTTTTTGACCTCTTTTATAAATCTTTTTTTATCATTTTTCCAATGATATGTAACTGTTTCTATTTTTTCAGGCCACCCTTTGAAATTTGAATGGTCAAAAAACCTCAATACATAATCTAGGTATAAAAACCCTAACTTAGGTAATCTCATCTATTGTTCCTTTACTTTTCTATCTATTAGATTTACTATCTTTTCTATTTTCTTATCATTAAAGTTGAGTCCTATCTTTTCTTGAGCCGGTGTTGCAAAAGCCGGTATGCCGTTTACTTCTAAAACCACATACTCCTCCTTGTCTCTATCATAAATAATATCAACTCCGGCTATATCCAAGCCTGTTGCAAGCGCTGCTTTTTTTGCAGTATTTATAAGTTCATCATTTGCTTCTCTTAAAAATATAGAACCTCCACTTGTTACATTTGTTTTCCAGCTGTCTTTTGGTGCTTTTCTTCCATAACATGATATAAATTCACCATCAACTATATCTACTCTAAAATCTGTATTATCATAATTTATAAATTTTTCAACATAAAAAAATCTTAAATCAGCCTGATTTAAAAATGGCATCAAAACATCTAGTGTCTCCTCATTCTCTATCTTGGTAAGCCCTACTCCACCCCAGCCGTCAACCGGCTTGTAAACCATTTTGTGCCAATCTTGTATAAAATTTCTAAGATACTTAGCATCATCTCTATGACAAAGCCTAAAACTAGTACATGGAACTCCACTGTTTTTTAAAGTAAACGATGTCTGAAATTTATCCTCTGTGAGCTCAAATGCACCATAGCTATTGATAGTTGGCATAAGCCTGTCTATAACTTTATAGAGATAAACTTGATATTGTGTTTGCTCACCCGCATTGTAGGAGAAAAAGAGATCCAAATCATTTAAAACCAAATTGTTTATCATAATCTTATCATTTTTTGCAATAGCATATCTGAGATTTAGCCCTGTTTCCACATCAATATTGCGCTCTTTTAGTTTAGAAACTATCTTTTTTTCAATCTCGTCTCCACCGCCATTTTGATACATCCACATGCCTATCGTATGCTTCATGCTATATCCTCCAAAGGTAAGATTTAAAATTATACTCAAATTTACCATAATTTGAGTATAATTACAGAAAAATTTAAGGCTCATCGGTGAAAAAATTTGACGAATTAAAAGAACTTATAGAGATAAACTCTTACACTCAAAATAAAAATGGTGTGGATAGAAACGGCGATATTTACAAATCAAAAATGGCAAAACTAGGATTTACATGTAGAGTTTTTGAAAGAGAAGAGATAGGAGACCATCTGCTGTTTCAATCACACAAAAGAGAAGGCAAGAAACTTCTGCTATTAGGACATATGGATACTGTTTTTCCAAAAGGTACATTTTGTGATTTCAAAGAGGATGAAGAGTGGATATATGGACCGGGCGTTTGCGATATGAAAGGCGGAAATATGGTTGCTATAGAAGCCCTTAGAAATATATATAAAAAATATGGAAAAATTCAAAATATAGATCTTATGTTAGTAAGTGACGAAGAGGGTGGAAGCGATGACTCAAAATATGTAACTGCCGGGGTTGCAAAAGATTATGACTACTGTTTGGTTTATGAAGCAGCTGGAGTAAATCTTGAAGTCGTGGTGGCAAGAAAAGGAGCAGGTACATTCTATATAGACATAGAGGGTAAAGCTGCACATGCCGGCAATAACTATAAACTTGGAATTGATGCTAATCTTGAAGCAGCATACAAAGTTCAAGAGCTTATAAAGCTCACAAATTTAGACGAGGGTACAACAGTAAATGTAGGTAAAATAGAAGGAGGTGTCGGAGCAAACACAATCTCTCCTTATGCAAAACTGACTTTTGAAGTAAGATATACTCATACTTATGAGCGAGATAGAGTATTAAGGGAAATAGACAACATTATAAATACCGCACATGTAAAAGGAACAAACTCTTATCTAACAGGAGGTATTCAAAGAGATGTTATGGAAGAAAATGCCACACAAATGAAGTTCTTCGATAACATAGAAAAATATACAGGCGAAAAACTCCTCAAAGAATCTAGAGGCGGAGTTAGTGATGCAAATATAGTCTCATCACATGGAACACCTGCACTCGATGGGTTTGGACCATTTGGAGACGGAGATCATACAGCACACGAAAGAGCTTTAAAAAGCAGTTTCACCCAAAGAATAAACCTATCCACAAAGATTTTTGAAGGCATACTTGAAGGTAAAATATAGATATAATTATTTCGCCATATAATACAGATTATACTCCTATTTGGTTGGTTTATATATTTAATTTTTATTTAGTTTTCTTA
>JALVAU010000400.1 GCA_027011025.1 Campylobacteraceae bacterium
TCTATGGTGTAGATATAGGTGCAGTTGTACCTAAAATTCTAGATATTGATGTTTGGACAAAAGAGAATTTTTTACCAGAAGAACTTGCGATAGAAGCTGAAAAAGAGGGGACTTTAATAGTTACAACTCCTGTATTTATCAAAGCTTTAAATAGAATAGAAAAAAATGCTGATTTTAGCAAATCTTACTTTTTGACTTCAACCGCACCTGTTCCAAAAGAGGATGGGAAAAAATTTCATGAACTCTATCATACCTCAGTGTCACAACTTTTTGCTTCAACTGAAACAGGACTCATGGGACATAAAATAGATGATGAAGAGATTTTAAAAACTTATGAGGGGGTAAGCATAAGTCAAAAATATAATATGTTAAGAATTTCATCCCCATTTCTTGCTAAGAAATTACTAAGAGATGGGATTGTAGAAGATGTTAATCCGCCATTTCAAACAGAAGATATTGTGGAGATATTAAATGACGAAGAGTTTAAGCTCTTAGGAAGAAGTTCAAACCTAGCTAAGATAGCAGGGAAAAGAATCTCAACCCAACAGATTGAGGGTATAGTTGAAGGCATAGATGGAGTTGAGTGTGCATGGATAAAAATCAGAAGAGATGATAGAGCTCTTAAAGATGAGATATTAGATATCTATGTGGAGTCAAAAAATAAATTAAATGCAAAAGATTTAAGAGGGATATTGAAGGAAAATTTTGGAGCTATGAATATTGCATTTAAGATATTTAATAATGTAAAAATAATTCGGAGTTCAGTTGGCAAAAAAATTGGTTTTAAAGAGTTGTAGGATATAATACAAAAAAAAACAGTGGAGAATATTTTGATAACAACAAGTGATTTGAAAGAAAAAATTATAGCGGGTCTGGGTTTAGAAGATATAGGCATAGATGAAATAGAGGATGATATGGCTCTTTTTGGAGAAGATGGCTTGGGTTTAGATAGTGTAGATGCCATAGAATTAACACTTATTATAGAAAAAGAGTTTGGCGTAAAGATAAAAGATATGGGTGAGAGCGAAAATATATTTGCCAATCCAAATAGTCTAGTTGCATATATAAACTCTGAATTAGAATCCAATTCATAGTAAAATATGTCAGATTTTACTATCCCACATCTTAAGCCCGTTAGGTTTGTAGATGTTTTGCTTTTTGCTGATGAAAAAAGTGCTTCAGTAAAAATTTGTTTCGACAAAGATCCTACTTTGGCCATGCTCGTCGAAGCTGCAGCTCAGAGCTCATCCGCCATAAAAGATGATGAAAACAGTGGAAAAATGGGATTTTTAGTATCCCTGAAAAATATAAAACTTATAGAAAAGATCCAATCAAATGAGTTTATAGCAAATATAAAACTAAATCAAAAAATTGAAAATTTCAAATCTCTCTCGTTTGAAATCCTCAAAGAAGATACTCTTGTAGCAAAAGGAATATTTTCAATTACACTTAGGTAGATATTCAGGTCATATTAAACCATGAGGATGGCGGACAGGGAGGGATTCGAACCCTCGGTACCGTTACCAGTACGCATCCTTAGCAGGGATGTGGTTTCAGCCAACTCACCCACCTGTCCAAACTTATAAAAAGTAGAGCAGAATTATACCATTTGATACTTTTAAGAGACTTAAAATCTGTCTATTTTAGTACCCAAACTGAAAACTTTTTGCCTTTTATCTTTCCATTTTTTAGATATCTGAAAGTTTTTTCTATAAAATCTCTATGGAGTGCGACATAGCTTTGTTTTGCTAATATATCAATCTTTCCTATCATATCGCTTGGAATTCCCCCATCTTTTGTAAGAGAGCCTAAGATATCTCCTGCTCTTAGCTTATCTTTCTTACCTCCTTCTATCACAAGAGTTATATTTTTTGGTTGGAGTGAAAAATTTCTATCATTTTTTAGAATTTTTATATCACTGTATTTCAAAACCATATCTATATCTTTATCATTTTCATCTATAAGACTTGTAGCAATACCCTCTTTCCCAGCTCTTGCGGTTCTACCTATCCTGTGCGTATATGTTTCTTTCGTAAAAGGAAAATCATAATTCACAACCATACTCAACTCTTTTATATCAAGCCCTCTAGCAGCAACATCTGTAGCGATAAGTATAGGGCAACTCTCGTTTTTAAACTGAATCAATACATCATTTCTCTCATACTGTTCTAAATCACCATGAATCGCTAAGGCATCTATATTTTTGTCTCTTAGGCTAGTGGCAAGTTCTTGTGCCTGTATCTTTGTATTGCAAAACACTATGCTATTTTTTGGTTTGTAAGTGGTAAAAATATCTACTAAAGTTTGAAATTTATCATTTGAATTAACTTGAAAAAAATGCTCTTTTACACTATTTGTCTTTTCTATATCCATAGTTTTTATACTTATTGCATTTTCTTGCAGTGTTTTGCTTAAAGTGATAATATCATCAGGAAAAGTGGCTGAGAATAGAAGAGTTTGATATTTCTTTGGCATGTATGATAGTATCTTTTGTATATCTTCCATGAAGCCCATATCTAACATCCTGTCAGCTTCATCTAGTACTAAAGTTTCAATGTTGTCTAATTTTAATGAGCCTTTGTCTAAGTGGGCTATAATCCTACCAGGTGTCCCTACGGCTATGTGAGCTTTATGTCTTAAAGAATTTAATTGAGGTTTAAAGGCGACACCGCCACAGAGTGTGGTTATCTTAATATTGTGCTTAAATTTCGCCAGTTTTCTTAGCTCAAGTGCAACTTGCTCTGCTAATTCTCTTGTTGGACACAGGATTAGGGATTGGATATCAAATTTTTTAATATCCAATTTTGTGAGTAAACCTATCCCAAAAGCTGCGGTTTTTCCGCTACCTGTTTTTGCTTGGGCTAGTATGTCTCTACCCTCCAATACATAGGGCAAACTTTTAGCCTGTATAGGCGTCATTTTAAGATAATCTATATTTTTTAAATTTTCCAACATCTCCTTTGAGAGAGGCAGTGTTGCAAAACTATTTTCATCACTCATCTAGTATCTTCTGGACTCTTCCCACTTGATTGTCACTAAGTCTCACTTTTATACCGTGAGGGTGCTTGGGGGAGTTTGTGAGGATATCTCGTACGATACCCTCTGTTAACTTGCCACTTCTTTGGTCTTGCTTTAGAACAATTGCTACTTTAAGACCACTTTTGATATCTTTTCTTAGTTTTCCATCTCTCATTTTGGTTGTTTCACTACGCCATTGTAGAAAACTTTACATTTTCCTTTTTTTGCTGTTGGAATTTTTGGAACTTTTACACCAAAGCTACCAAGCAGTGAAGAGACTGTCTTGACGGTGCTTTTTATACTTGAAGCGTCCATCTTGACTTTTGGCTTTGAAAAAGTCCCTTGAATAGTTTGAGAGAAGCTCGCGCAATTTTTAGAATCAAGCACGCCGAATTTCATATCTAAAAATCTTTCTCTAACTATATCTAATCTGCCTTTCAAAGCTACCCTGTTTTTACCTGTAGATGCGGCTATATCACTTAATTTAACTATACCTTTTGATATATCTACTTTTACATGTAAGCGCTTTAATAGGGTAGTTCCTCCCTGTCCTCCAGCAAAAACTCCGCTCAAACTTCCTTTTTTTGCAAAGCCTGAAGCCAAGGATAAACCTAATTCTTTAGGATTCATCTTCTTACTGCTATTGTATTTTTCAAGAATCTTGTCTAGGTTGAAACCCTTTATACTAACACCTTGACCGTCTATTAGCGCAGTACCTTTTAGCGTTTTTTTGATAGTTTTTACATCGCCCAAGCTTAGAGTAAATCTTTTGTGAACCTTCACCACTCCGTCTAAAAGGTCTTTTTTTAGATACTCTTTTGAAAAATTTGCCACTTTAAATTTAGGTATATCTAACTCTATATTTAAAAATGGTATTTTTTTATTTAGATTTAGTTTGGCATTTGCGCTTGCTAGGGAGTCGTACATGTAGAGTTTCATATTTGACATTGTCACTATAGCATCTCTCATATTTGCATCAATCTCTATGTTGTTTATAGTGTATTTGTCAAACACTATCTTTTGGATTTTGGTTTTCGCATCAAATGATATAGCTTGGAGGATTTTTTTGGCAGGATTGAAGCCTATATTGTCAACTGCTACATTTATATTTTGGATCTTTGCTTCTGTTTTGGATTTGAGATCTTCAAAATTAATATTTGCATTTTTAATTCTAGCCTTTTTTACGGTAATTTTTGGTAATTTTGCCTCTTTGCCCTCTGGCTCTTTTTTTGTCTTTTTAACCTTTTTTGGATTTTTATTTAGAACTTCAAAGTTAAATTTTCCATTTTTCAGTTTTTTGATATCCAAATTTAGATTGTCTAAAACTATATACTTCACTTTGACTTGTCTGTTTAGTAGAGGCTTTATTTCGACTGCGACACTAAGTTTGTCCATATCAAAAAACTTTTGGTAAGATTTAATTTGAGGATTCTTAATACTCACTTTTGATATAGATACGCCAACAGGTGAAAATGAAACAGATATGTCCCCATCGATTTTCATCTCATATCCAGCACTATCTTTTACAGCTTTTTCTATTTGTGGTTTGTATTTATTTAAATTCACCATAGAGATAGCAACAACTAGTGCTATGATAATAATGGCAAAAATAGCTACCGTACCTATTAGAAACTTCTTCATTTCCCTATCCTTTGTATGATTTTTTCTACTACATGTAGAGGATCTCTTGAGTTATATATCGGTCTTCCTACTACTATGATATTTGATTTTTGTTCTTTTGCAAACTCTATGGTTGCTACTCTTTTTTGATCGTCCTTTGTCTCTTCTAGTCTTATGCCAGGAGTCAGTGTTATAAAGTTTTTATCTGTATTTGATTTTACAAGACTACTCTCATGGGCTGAGCAGACAACCCCGTTGAGTCCACTATCATAAGCATCTTTAGAAAATTGTGTTGCTTTCTCTTCTACTGATGTGTTATAAATATATCTAAAACCATCCTCATCAAAGGATGTAAGGGCAGTTACTGCTAAAACAAGAGGTGCATTTTTGAGTTTGGAGATTCTTGACATCACTTCTCTCATGGCACTCTTACCGCTGCTCGCATGGATATTGAACATGTCAATATCAAGATTTGCCATGGATTCTGCACTATCTGCCATAGTATTTGGTATATCATATATCTTTAAATCTAAAAATATCTTAAAATTTGGATTTATAGATTTTAACTCTTCTACTATTTTTCTCCCATCTCTTATATATGATCTGAGCCCAACTTTCATCCAAATATCTCTGTTTTTGAGTTCCCTAGCAAGTTTTATGTTTGAATCAAATGTAGGTAGATCAAGAGCAACACATAATTCCATCTAGCTGACCTTTGCTTTTTGCACAGCATCTAAGACACCATTGATAAATTTCGGTCCTGTTTCGTTGCACAGTTTTTTTGCCAGCTCAATCGCTTCATTTATCACAACAGCACTGTCAAGATCAGTATAAATCAACTCGTACGCACCGAGTCTCAGTATAGCTCTCTCTACATTTCCTATATTCTTTAGATCCCACTCTTTTAAATGTGTGTCTATTAAGCCATCTATCTCTTCTAGATTTTCCTCCACCCCTTTATATAGTGAGAGTGCAAACTCTTTTTGTCTGTTTCGTATTTTTTTCTCTTCAAAAATCTCATCTACAAATCTATCTATATCACTATTTCCTATATCTTGTGCATAGAGTAAACCAACTATGCTCTCTCTTACTTGATGTCTAGTTGCCAAGAAAAATCCTTATAAATTTTTATACAGACTGACAAGTTCTATCAGACCTGTCATAGATTCAAAGCCTTTATTTCCAGCTTTGCTTCCAGCTCTCTCGATCGCTTGCTCTATCGTATCGGTTGTCAAAACTCCAAAAGTTACGGGCTTTTGGTATTTTAGTGCAGTATTTGCTATGCCTTTTGTTGCCTCAGCAGATATGTAATCAAAGTGCGGTGTGCTTCCACGAATGACCGCGCCAACGCAACAAATACCATCATATTTATTTTGTGCTAACAGTTTATCAAGCACAAAGGGTATCTCGTAAGCACCCGGTACTAAAATCAAATCTAGTTTTTTTTCATCTCCCCCATGCCTTATGAATGCATCTTTTGCACCCTCTACTAATCTATCTGTTATTATATGGTTAAATCTAGCATTTATAATCGCTATTTTTTCATCACCTTTTAGTGACAAGCTTCCCTCTATAACTTTCATATTAATCCTTGAGTATATTTTTTAGACATTATACTATATTTTGT
>JALVAU010000401.1 GCA_027011025.1 Campylobacteraceae bacterium
ATAGCCAAATCTCTCCCCAAATCAAGACTTTTGAAAGAATCCTTTATAACTCTCATTCCTCCTCTAGTAGAACTTCCTCTGATAGTTCCTCCTCCAAAAAGCGAAATAACTCTAGCTATTATCTCTCCATCATTATGCCCACTTATGACAGAATCCAATTTTATATTTTTTTTATAAGATATATATCCTAACAAAACAGACAGAAGCTCTCCATGCCAACAAGCCATAATCATAGGACTTTTCACACCTACAGCTTTATCATAAAATCTCTTCTTGCATGTAAAATATAACAACTTTACCACAACATAGATAACTTTTGGTGCTATTTTTAACAAAACAGCCTTTTTGAAATCCTTAGATAACAACTTCGCCATATAGTGACAATCGTTTTGGATTTGTAATTTTTACTCTTTTTATCTCTCCTAGCCACTCATCTTTGCCTTCAACCTGCACAAGAGCATTATTATCACTTCTGCCTGCTAACATCCCATTGTCTCTTTTCTCTTCAAAATATACTTCATATACTCTGTTTAAATGTTTTTGGGAAATTTCATCCAATATGCTCTGTTGTAACTCTTGGAGTTGTTGTAGCCTAGCTGAAGCAACTTTTGGATCCACTTGATTTGTAAATTCTGCTGCCTTAGTCAGCGGTCTTGGCGAGTATTTAAAAGAAAAAATTTGTTCAAATCTAACTTGTCTTACTACATCAAGAGTATCTTTAAAATCCTCTTCGCTCTCTCCTGGGAAACCGACTATTATATCTGTACTGATAGAGACTTCTGGTATCATTTCTCTTAGCTTCAGCGCCCTGTTTAAAAACCACTCTTTGCTATAACCTCTCTTCATCTGCTCTAGAACTCTTGTAGAACCACTTTGCAATGGCATATGCATAGACTTACACACTTTTGGATTAGATGCAAACATGTTTAGAAATTTATCATCCATATGCAGAGGATGTGGAGAGGTAAAACGGATTCTTTGTACTTCATCGATTTGGCTTATCATCTCCAACAGATCACTAAAATCCATCTCTTTATGGCTTTTATCACTAAATCTTCTGCCATAATTATTGACATTTTGCCCTAACAGAAAAATCTCTTTAGCTCCACTTTTAGCTGCAATTTCTGCTTCTTTGGCTATCAAATCAGCCGGAATAGAGATCTCATCTCCTCTTGTATTTGGAACGATACAGTATGTGCATTTTTTATCACACCCTATGGAAATATTGACAAATGCCTTATAGTTTGAACTTCTAAATTCGCCAAAAGCATAACTACTCTCATCATAATCAATATCCACACTTAAAAATTTATCCTCTTTTATAGCTTGTGAAATTTTAGATACATTTCTAGCTCCCAATACAAAGTTTACCTCAGGAGCCCTTTTAAATATCTCTTCTCCTAGATGGCTTGCGCTACATCCACAAACTCCAATTTTTGCTCCGGGTTTCTTCTTTTTATTAAAAACTCCTATTTCGGAAAATAGCTTACTTACAGGTTTTTCTCGCACACTACAAGTATTTATAAGGATAAGATCCGCACTAGAGGCATCATTGCTAAGAGTATAGTTTTCCCTCTCTTTTAACTCCGCTATAATATGTTCACTATCCCTAACATTCATAGCACAACCTAAGGTCTCAATATATAACTTTTTTGACAAGTTTAGACCTTAGAGT
>JALVAU010000402.1 GCA_027011025.1 Campylobacteraceae bacterium
GCCAAAGCGTTTTAATGGAAGATATAGTTTCTATATCTTTTCTTACTGTTGTGTTTTTAGTTATTCTCTTTGTTGCTAAAAAAAGACGGGACAAAGAGATAGAATCAACGCAAGAGGAGAGACAAAAGTCATTTTCACTTGACTCCATATCAGCATTAGATATACATCCTGTACTTTCAAATATAAAATTTAGTGATGTAGCAGGCATAAAAGATGTAAAAGAGGAACTAGAAGAGATAGTTGACTTTTTGAAATACCCTATGAAATACAAAGAGTATGGCATATCACTTCCAAGAGGTGTCTTGCTTATGGGACCTCCGGGTGTTGGAAAAACACTTGTAGCAAAAGCTGTTGCAGGTGAAGCTAGTGTGCCGTTTTTTTATCAAAGCGGGGCAAGTTTTGTGCAAATATATGTAGGTATGGGTGCAAAAAGAGTCCGGGAACTTTTTGCTCATGCCAAAGCTTATGCTCCATCAATCATATTTATAGATGAGATAGATGCTGTTGGCAAAGCGAGGGGGGGAATGAGAAATGATGAGAGAGAATCTACCCTAAATCAACTACTAACCGAAATGGATGGTTTTGAAGACAGTAGCGGTGTCATTGTGATAGGAGCCACAAATAAGATTGATATCATAGATGAAGCTCTTCTTCGTTCAGGCAGATTTGATAGAAGAGTCTTTATACCTCTTCCTGATTTGCAAGACAGAGTAGAGATACTAAATGTATATCTTAAAAATAAACCCTCCCTTGCAAAAGTGGAAGAGATTGCTAAAATGAGTGTAGGATTTTCGGGTGCTGCTCTATCTACCCTTGTAAATGAGGCTGCCATAAATGCGCTCCGAAGAGGTAGTAAAATCATAGAGATAGATGATTTTTTGGCGGTTAAGACAAAAGTTTTGTTAGGAAAAAGAAAGGTTTTGAGCTTTAGCGATGAAGAGAAAAAAATACAAGCAATCTATCAAGGGGCAAAAGCACTTTGTGCATACTGGTTTGAAGTGGATTTTGATAAAATAACCATAGTAAATGATAGACTCAAAGAGATAGAAAAAGAGATAGAATCAAAAACGAGCATATTATCAAAAATCAAAGTTTATCTTAGCGGATCTGTGGCTACAAAGATAAAGTACAATGAAAAATTTACAAATTCAACACAAGATTTAAAAAGAGCTACCACAATGGCACAAAATATGGTAGAAAATTACGGTATGGGAGATAGTATCATGCCTTCGCAAGCTGATATCAAGAAGATATTAGATGAATCCTACATGGAAGTTGAAAAATTTCTAATGGGCATGGATGAGCCTTTAGAAAAAATTGCAAAGCTACTATATACGCAAGAGAGTATAAGCAAAGAAGAGATGAAGAGTTTTATGCATGAAATATTTTAGCGGCTTTTGCTTTGATAGTGAGAGCGAACTCTTTAAAGAGTGGCTAAAAAAGAGTGATTTTACGGTAGCGGGCTTTAGCTATGGGGCTATCAAAGCTTTTAAATATGCCTCTACATGTAGATATAGAGTTGACAAGCTTCAACTCTTTTCACCAGCCTGTTTTGGGGATAAAAGTGAAAAATTTAAAAGACTCCAGTCTCTGTTTTTTGAAAAAAACAAAGAGGCATACATAAAAGAATTTTTAGAAAAAACAGTATATCCATCTGATTTGAATA
>JALVAU010000403.1 GCA_027011025.1 Campylobacteraceae bacterium
CAATAAAAGGGAAAATTACATCAAAATTATCCTACCAGATGGAAAAATAGGATGGATAAAGGAGAAAAATGTTATCAAAGATTAAAGCAATTTTTATCATGATACAATTTGTTTTTACTGTTTTAGTTACTATAGTTTTGATGTATATTTTTAAAAATAGTACATATAAAATAAGGCAAATTTGGGCAAAAATGCAAAAATACCTCATAGGTTTTACAATAGTCCAACATGGAAAGCCAGATAAAGAAGCAAAACTTATCTTGGTAAATCACCAAAGCCTGCTAGATATAACTTCTCTAGAGGCAATCTACCCTAAAAACCTATGTTGGGTTGCAAAAAAAGAGATAAGAGATATACCGCTTTTTGGGCACATCTTAGAAGCTCCTAAGATGATAATTATAGACAGAAAAGACAGAAGATCTATGGTAAAACTGCTCAAAGAGTCAAAACAGAGGATAAGCGAAGGTAGAATCATTGCTATATTTCCAGAAGGCACTAGAGGTAGGGGAGAAAAACTTTTAAAGTTTCAAAAAGGTGCAAAATTTTTAGCGGAAAAATTAAACTTAAAAGTACAGCCTGTAGTTGTTGTAAATACTAGAAACATATTTGACTCACAAAACTTTAAAGCAAAAAGTGGTACGGTAATTGTAGACTATCTGGATTTGGTTGATCCAAAAAAAGATGAAAACTGGTATGAAAAAATTAGAGGCGATATGCAAACAACACTAGATAAATACAATAAAAAGTTTGAAAGTGGAGAGCTAGTATAAGTCTCCAAAAAAGACTTATACAAAGAAATACAGAGCGACAGCTTGTGCTTCAGCATATAAAATAGCATTTCTTGGTGATAGCCAAAGCTCTAGTCGCGAGGAATCTGCCCATAAATTTTTCTTTAAAAGGGCACGAAATCTTAAAATGCCATTTATGGGCAGAGGGGACGATAATATGAAACGATACTTAGGCAAAAAAAAGATACTTCGTATCTATATAGACAATCAGGATAAATTTGAAGATGAGCCTCTGTGGGAAGCTATACTTCAAAAAGTTAAAGAGCATGATATAGCTGGTGCTACGGTATTTAAAGGCGTAGCTGGCATTGGTGCTCATAGTGAACTTAGAAGTTTCAATGTTTTTACTTTGTCACAAGTGATGCCTCTTATCATAGAGATAATCGAGTCAGAAGAGAAGATTATAGATTTTATCGACAAGATAGATTTTATGATCGATGAAGGTATTATGACCATGTGCGACACTCAAGTCATAAAATATAAGCATAAATAGCAAGCTATGAATTTAACTCTTTTATTATATATAGGTTTTGGTGGTTTTTTAGGTGCAATATCAAGATTTTTAATTGCTAATTTTGTCCAAAAACAGGTAAATATATTTTTTCCTATAGGAACATTGAGTGTGAATATTTTAGGAAGTTTTATCATAGGTTTTATGGCGATGTATTTTCAAAATATTATAGAGCCTCAATATAAAGCTTTTGTTATGACCGGATTTTTAGGAGCGTTGACAACATTTTCAACATTTTCACTAGAAAATGTAAATATGCTTCAAGATGGAGATTATTTAAGAGTTGTTTTAAATATAACCTTAAATGTATCTTTGACATTGGCAGCTACGATTCTAGCAATTATACTATTTAAAAGGCTCTATAT
>JALVAU010000404.1 GCA_027011025.1 Campylobacteraceae bacterium
AAATAGAGAAATATTTATACGCAACAAAATCTACTCTGGAATAATTGTCCAAAATGGTTTTAATTTTGCTTTCCACAAGAATGCAAAATGTAAGAAATGCTTGACCCAGTGACCTGCCAATCCAATCTCACCAAAAGTTCCATTTAAATCTCTTCCATATTCATATTTTTTATAATTTGGTATTACGGGATACATAGTCATTGCAACTGCACTTCCGCTAAAAAATCCCTTTCCTGCACTTGCAACACAAGCAGCACCCATTTCACTCATATTTGCAGTGTGAGTAGGCTCAGTTGCGCTATTTAGTATTATATCTTTTAAACTCTGTGCAACTGCCTTTCCCATCATAGCACTAGGCATTCCTGTTCTTGGAGGAGTAGGATTGATAGGAGTTCCATTTGGACTCTTCATAGGCTTTGAAATCAAATGAGGTGGAGCAAAAGCTATACCTATCGCATACATATTTTTATATGTTGGGTTTTGTAGATAGTTTGGCCAATCAGCAGCATCCCACTCTTCAAAAGGTTTTGCTCCTTTTGAGTAGTCAGCATCAACAAACATAAATCCACCAGGATTAAAAACTTTTGAAGTTATATCTTCTCCAGCTTTATCATAAGCTTTCATGCCAGCTCCTGCAAACGGAGGAATTAGCATAGAAAAATCATACTCTTCTTCATGCATTGAACCATCTAATGTTTCATAATGAACCCTATCTGCTTCAACTTTGTTTACATGTGCTCTCTTTATCCATTTTACATCTCTTTCTGTATATAAAGACTCAGCAAATACTTTACCGCTAGTAACATATCCGCCTAGTTTAATATGCATACCACCAACACCGAAATCACCAAGTTCATATTCATTTGATATATAAGTAATAGTCGCTTTATCTCTAACACCCTCTTCTCTTAACTTGTGGTCAACATTAAAAGTATATTCAAATGCAGCACCTTGACAAGTACACATACCGTGACCTGTTCCGATTAAGATTCTTTTCTCTTCTCCGCTCTTCATTTGAGCTATTAGTTCATCTAATTTTTCACTCGCATGAACAGCATGATCGGCTGTACAAACTGAGACAGTATGCCCATTATCTGGTCCAAGCCCCTGCGTAGCTCCAAAATTAAGCTTTGGTCCTGTCGCATTTATTAAATAGTCATAAGTTAGTTTTTCACTGTTTCCCTCTTTGCCTTGTCCTGTGTATTCTATAGTAACAAACTGTTTCGCTTCATCATCGCTCCCCTCCGGATGGATAGAGAGAGCCTTTGCTTGCCTAAAGTCAACTCCTGCCTTTTTATATACTGGATCAAGTTCAAAAATGACCTCTTCTTTTCTCATTTCACCAACACCAACCCATATATTTGATGGTATCCAATTCCACTTCGAATTTGGTGTAACAACAACCACTTCATGATCTCTACCAAGCCATTTTGCCAAAAATGTTGCAGCAGTATGTCCCGACACACCCCCGCCTAAAATTACAACTCTTGCCATATTTTATCTCCTTATATACCTTATTACCTTAAGTTTCTATATTATATCATATTAATGTTTTAAAGTTAAGCTAAAATCATTAATTATTATAAAATTTTATAAAAAAGTGTAAAAAAGTGGCAAATATTTATAAATATAAGTGATAATTATTTAGTTAGATAAT
>JALVAU010000405.1 GCA_027011025.1 Campylobacteraceae bacterium
TAAAAAAACTGCTCCTGCTTTCGCGGGTATAGGTATGAGAAACAAGCGTTTTGAAGGTGCCAATGCAAAGGCTACCATTATGAACACTATCAAAAACGGTTCACAAGGAAAATACCCGATGTTTTCAGACAGTGCAATGCCGGCATTTAAAAATCTTTCACAACAAGATTTATCAACTCTTGCCGATTATATCTTGGCACAATCTTCTAAAGCACATGCTGGCGGAAACGGAGAATGTCAAGGCATGGGGCAAGGCAAAAGAATGAAGAAAGGTATGAGATAATGAAATATCCAAATTTTTTTGATACAATTGAAAATATAGTCGTTTATGATGATTTGTGTAGATTTCTAGGTGTAAATGAGGATGGAATTCTTGAATTTTCTTATGCCGATATAGTTAAAACTGCGGGTCATAGCTGTGCTACTGTTGCAGGGGCTTATCTTATGGCACAAAAAGGATTAAAAGCACTCTATAAAGATGAAACTCCTCATCGAGGCAACATAAAAGTAGAGTTTCAAAAAGCACCTAGAGAAGAAAACAGCGGAGTAGTCGGTGCAGTTATATCCAATATCACCGGTGCAACTTCTGATTTTGGGTTCGGTGGCATACCTACCGGAAAATACAACAGGCGTGATTTGCTCTTTTTTGAAGCAAAAATCGACCATGATCTTTGCCTAACTCGCCTTGATACCGGTAAAAAAGTATATATAGACTATAAGCCTCAAAAAGTAGTAAATCCTATGGCTATTTTGATGAGTGCTATCAAGCCTGATGCCACACAAGAGGATAAGAGAAGTTTTCCAAAAAGGTTTCAAAAAATGGTTCAGACTGTTTTTGAAAATGCAGATAAAGTTATTGAAATTAGCTGTCATTACTCCACCAAATAATATCCCAAATATTTGATGTAGTGATTTTGTTCATAATCAAGACGGATTTTCGCAGGACTAGCCATTGCTAATTCAAGAAAATCCAACGAAGAGTATGGACAAAAGCACTACACCCTTTGGGGAGAACGATATGTGGCAATCTGCACACAAAAAAATCTTTGAATTAGCTAAGGCTAGTCCTGCATATTTTTTTGTGCACATCTCACCACATCTCGTTCTCTCAAATATTTGGGATATTGTCTGGTGGAGTAATAAAAATCGAAATCTTTTAGAAGAGGGAGAGAAAATTAGATGAAAAAAATTATATTAATTGTAATTGCAGTTTTAGTTGTTGTATCAGCTGTACTATTTTTTAAAAAGCAAAAAGAGAGTGTTGCAAATCTACCAATAGCTAAAAAATATGCAAGAAGCGTAGAAACTGTGATGGCAAAAAAGGAGTACATCTCCCAAAAAAAAGAGTTTTTAGCAGAAGTTTTATCATCTAAAAGCGCAAATATTGCTACAAAGTTTGTGGCTAAAATAGAGAAAATATTTGTAAATGAAAATGATAGAGTAAAAAAAGGTGATTTGTTAATATCTTTAGACGATAGAGAGATATTAGCAACACTATCGTCTCTCAAAGAGCAAAAAAGTGCTCTAAAAATTGATGTTGCAAATGTAAAAAAGATTTTCAAAAGAAATATAAAACTTTACAAGACAAATACAATCTCAAAAGATGCACTCGATAACTCAAGAGTAGCATATCATACCAAGTTATCAGCACTTAAG
>JALVAU010000406.1 GCA_027011025.1 Campylobacteraceae bacterium
GTAGTTAAAGATGTAAAAAAGTGGTTAAGAAGAAATTTCAAAGATGTATATGTTAGAGCCGGAACAGCTAAAGAGAAGGGCGATGTTCTTTATTATATAAATTCAAAATAGCAAAACAGGAGTTAAAGATGAAAAAGATAGTTTTATTTACAGTTTTGGCAGCTAGTCTGTCGTTTGCAAGTGGTGTCAAGCCGGTTGATAATCAACTCTATAAAAAAGAGTGTACAAGTTGCCATTTTGGTTTTCAAGCGGGACTTTTACCTGCTAGATCATGGTCTAAATTGATGAACAATCTGGAAAATCACTTTGACACAGATGCGAGTCTGGATAAAAAAGATAGAAAATTACTTGTTGATTATTTAGTTAAAAATGCGAGTGATAGAGCCATGAACTATAAAAGAAGCGCAAAGATAACAAATTCTATCTATAAAAATTCTACTCCTATCAGAATAACAAAGACACCATACTTCATAAGAAAGCATGATGAACTAAGAGCAAATATGATAAAGCAAAAAGAGGTTGGCTCCCTCAGCAACTGCATAGCCTGCCACACAACGGCAAATAAGGGCATATATAGTGAAAGAGCTATCAATATACCGAACTATGGACGCTGGGAATGAAAAAAAGTTACATTTGGCCTTTTGCAAACCGTATATCGCATTTGCTGATGATGCTGTTTTTTGCAGTTGCATATATTTTAGGAGATTTCAAAGATCTTCTTAACTATCATGTGGCGTTTGGTTTGGCATTGGGTGTGCTCTTTGCCTTTAGGACGGTTTGGGGATTTATAGGGCCAAAATATTCAAGATTTAAGGATTTTAACTTTAACCTTTATGATCTTAAAGATTACCTGTTGTCTGTTTTTTCAAAAAGCAAAGAGTATGTTGGACACAATCCGGCTTCTAGCTATGCGATAGTTGCTATGATAGTGCTTGCCTTTTTATCTATCATAACAGGGCTCTTGGCTTACGGTATAGAGGAAAATCATGGAGTTTTGGCATTTTTACACTCAACATACTTTAAAAAAATGGAGATTTTCAAAGATATTCACGAATTTTTTTCAAACCTTTTTCTAGCGATAGTCGGTATTCATATGGCAGGTGCAATTATAGACAAGTTTATCAAAAAGAGTGATGCCATTGATTCTATGGTGAGTGGATATAAAAAGTTGACACAGAGCGTACATGTGAAGATAAATATATTTCAAAGCTTCTATACCTTAGTTTGGATTGTACTTTCAGTTTTTTCTCTATATTATCTTATATTTACAAAGAATAATATCTTTATAGCCAACGCAAATATAAAGCAAAACTATGCCTTGATACATAAAGATTTTGCAAATGAGTGTGGTAGTTGTCACATCACATATCCGCCATTTCTACTGCCTAAAAAATCATGGACTTTGATGATGAGTGACTTGGAGAATCATTTTGGAGATGACGCTTCTATAGACAAGGCAACAAATCACTCTATTTTGGCATTTTTGAAACAAAATAGTGCTGAAAATTCTACTCATCAAGCCGCTTTGGGTATATTAAAAAGTTTAAAAGATGATAATGGTACAATAGCAATAACAAAAACACCTTTTTGGAAAAAGAGACATGAGAAAGTCTCAAAAGATATATTTGCAAGCAAAGAGGTAAAAAGTAGGGCAAACTGTAAAGCCTGCCATACGGATATACAAAACGGTCTTATCGAAAATGATTTAATAAAAAGTATCTGACCATAATAAATGGCATATTTTAATGAAATGAGTTTGACTTAGATTTGTGCAAAAATATCTGAAGGACTAGCCTTAGCTAATTCAAAGATATTTTTGTGCAAAGATGAGGCAAAATCATTTCACCCTACGGGCGATAAGAAAAAGGCACATCTACGGCGTTAGATTTTCTTGAATTAGCTTTGGCTAGTCCTGCAAAAATCTGCCTTGTACCTGCACCTTTTTCTTATCGTTAAAATATGCCATTTATTATGGTCAGATACTTAAATCTACCAAAAGGAGTATAGATGAGATACCTGCTTATTTTACTGATGTTTTTTACTCTTGCTGTTGCAGATGGAGACAAAAAGCTTGAACAAGGACATTTTTACAGTAAAGATTTAACATACTTAAAACTAAATATAGAGCAAAAAAAGCAAATAAAGAAGATTTTAAAAGAGTACAGAAAAGATATAAAAAAGTTTAGAAGCTATAAAGACAGGTTGACCCAAAAAAAAGAGAAGCTCTTTTTAAATGACAAATTCCCGAAGCAAAAACTAAAGAGTATAAATATAGATATAAACAATCTCTCTTCCGATATAGAGATAAAACTCCTTGAAAAAATACATAAGATACTCTCAAAAGAACAGAGAAGAAGATTTGTTTCATATATGGATGAATGGGAGATAGAGTGAAGATTGTACTTATTGAAGATGATTTGGATATGCAAGAGTTACTTAGAGATTATCTTGGAAATTATGGCTTTGAGGTTGAAGCCTTTGAGAAACCACTTGTTGCTTTGAAGTACTTAAAGGATTGCACAGATTGCTCTTTGGTTGTTTTGGATTTGATGCTTCCGCAGATGGATGGTTTTGATGTTTGTAAAAAGATAAGAGAAAGGAGCTCTATTCCTATCATCATCTCAAGTGCAAGAGGCAATCTAGGGGATAAAGTTGTAGCTTATGAGTATGGAGCAGACGATTATCTTGCCAAACCGTATGAACCAAAAGAGTTGGTGATGAAAGTAAATGCGATTTTAAGAAGAGTTAATGGCACCTTAAATACAAAGAGAATAGGAGAGTTTGAGATAGATGAAGACAAGATGCAGATACTCCAAGATGGGCATGAGCTAGGTCTTACTATGGTTGAGTATAAAATCTTCTCTTTGCTGTTAAATAATCAAGCCAAAATTCTTTCTCGTGAAGCGATTGCAAATCACTTAGGAAGTGAATTTACACACATAAAAGACAGAGCCATAGATATGCATATTAGCAATATAAGAAATAAAATCTTCGATGACCCAAAATCTGCCAAATATATAAAATCAGTTTGGGGCATAGGGTATAAGTTTGTCGGATAAATATGACAATTTTTAGAAAAATCTTCCTCCTTTTTTGTGCTAGCATCGCTTTGATGTATTATCTCTCGACACAAACAAACAAGATAACAGATGAGAAGATAGCACTCGTCTATATACAAAAGTACATACAAGCCTCCAAAGAACTCTTTGGATATTTAGCAGACGGTGACATAGAGCGTTTAGATATTAGAGCAAAAGAGCTGGGATATGAAAAAGCAAAAATCAATCTCAAGAACAGTGCGGTTAAAACTGTGCATAATGATAAAGTCTCTTTTGGCGTCATTAAGGTTTTGAAAAAAAATGGTACCTATTTTTTATATATGAGATATCTTGATGACAGTTCAATTTTCTATGATAAATCACAGATAAAGGAGTCTGAGCAAAAGGAACGACTAAACTATCTCATCATAGCCGATATACTTTTGCTTGTGATTATGTTTGTCATAATTATCAGGATTTTAAAACCTCTTAAGACTATATCTGAGGGTATAGAGAAGTTTGGAAAAGGAGATTATTCTTGGAGACTAAAAGAGAGCAATAGCCGTGATGAGATAGAAAAATTGACAAAACAGTTTAATAAGATGGCAGAAAACTTGGAGAGCCTCATCAAGTCGCGTACCCAACTATTGAGCGATATAAGCCATGAACTAAGGATGCCGATTGCAAAATCAAAACTTTCCCTTGAGATGGTAGAAAAGAGCAAATATACGGATATGCTAAGAAGAGCTATAAACCAGATAGATAACTTGACAAACGAACTTTTAGAGATAGAGCGTCTAAACTCACACAGTGTAAAGATGGAGATAACAAGGCACAGTATTGATGCCATTTTGGCTGAAGCTCTCTCAAAAATGATGATAGATGATGAAGAACAGATAGAAGTAGAAATAATTCAGACTTTTGAATGTAAAGCGGATATAAATTACCTTTCAATCGCCATAAAAAATCTCATAGATAATGCCCTAAAATACACAGAAAAAGGCAAAGTCAAAATCACCATAAACAAAGATTTCATAGAGATTGCAAATCTCGGCTTACCTTTAAGCAAAGATCTTGAATATTATCTGCAAACCTTTACTCAGGATGACAGCTCAAGAAATACAAAAGGCTATGGTTTGGGACTAAATATAGTAAAAAGAGTGCTAGAGTATCATAAGTTTGAGTTAAAATACAGATATGAAAACGGATACAGTATATTTTCTATAATATGCACCTCTTGATTTATCAAGATATTATAGAAAATTTGCTATAGTCAGCAAATATCAAATTTGGAGTTGTTTTTATGAAAAAAGGGTTTTCTCTTATCGAACTTATGATTGTTATCATCATACTTGGTCTTTTGGCATCTTTGGTTATGCCAAATCTTTTAGGGCAGAGTGAACAGGCAAAAAGAAAGCTTACTTGTGTGCAAATGCACTCCTTATCTGATGCACTAAAGTCATTTAAACTCTCAAACGGTGTCTATCCGACTACGGGCGAAGGACTTAAGGCTCTTATAACAAATCCAAATCCATCTCTATACACATCTTATCCTGTGGGAGGATTTATAGATAGCAAAAAGGCACCACTTGATCCTTGGAAAAATCCTTATATATACATCAAGACTTCTGACTCTTTCGATATCATCTCTCTTGGAGGAGATAAAAAAGAGGGTGGAAGCGGAAATGACGCAGATATAAAACTCTCTACATGCGAGTAAAAGCTTTTAGTCTGATGGAGCTCATAGTGGTTATCATACTGCTAGGCATCATCTCTGTGATGGTTTTAAGTAGTATTGGCTCGAAAAAAGAGATACTAAAGAGTCCAGATATAAAAGAGTTACCAAAATATATAAAAAAACTAAAACTAAAAGATGATGCGGTTTTCTATATATATGGAGACAAGTGTGAAAATAGTATCTTACTTTGTAAAGACAAAGACTGCGCAAAGAACATAAATGTGCCTTTTAAAAAGAGTTACAAAACACTAAAAACAGATAGTGAGGGAGTGTTGAAGCAAGCAGACTTTTTAGATATTATTCTCTCCAAGAAAAGACAACATGTCTGCTTTAAATTAGATATTTTAAAGGGAAGATTCAGCGACAAACTCATACTAAACAGAGGCAATACAAGTCTGCTTTTTTTACCAATATATCAAGAGATAAAAGAGTTTAATACTCTACAGAAGGCTCAAAAAAGATACTTCGATGATGATTTGCTTCCAAAGAGTGAAGATGACTACTACAAGAGATAACCGCTCAGCTTATATACTTATGGAGGTGATAGTTAGTATCATGATTTTATCCATAGTAGGCATATCTCTTCTTAAAACAGACTCTAACGAGAAAAAACTCTATAGTGTTGCTACTTCAAAATTGGGATTTTTACGGTATATTTCAATTCCACTCAACCATCACTCTATGGATATGCATGAAAAAGAGCTAGATATGTACACTCTTATCAAGAGTAGTTATGATCTAAAAAACGATACTCTTATCAAAAGATTAAAAAAGATAAAAGTTCACTATACTCAAAAATACAAATCCATCATAAATATAGCCCAAGATAAAAATTCTCTTAATCTTCTTATAGATGAGATAACACTGAGTAACAAAAAGGGTAGATCAAGATTTTTAACGGTCAGACAATGAGAAGAAAAGGCTTTACTCTTGTAGAGATACTTGTTTCGGTTGTTCTTTTGGGTTTAATCAGCTTGTTTGTAGCTTCTACAATTTTTCAAACCAAAAAAAATAGCAAAATTTTTGAAAAAAAGATAGAGGAGACACAAAAGATAGAGAATTTGACCTCTATTCTCTATAGAGATCTCCTGCAATCTTCCGAACTCAATATCGCTAGCTATAAAAACTACTCAATTGTAAGCTTTAGAAGCAAAAATTCAATCTATGCAATAGATAATCCCTATATACTCTGGCTTGTTTTGAAAAAGGATAATACTTTAACAAGATTTGAATCCTCAAAACTTGTGCATCTGCCTATAAAAGAAGAAGATAAGAGATATATATTCATGGACACCATGAAAAAAGCTTGTCAATTTTTTCAAGTGAAATTATCTAAAGATAAAAAAAGCATATTGGTTTACATGGAGATAAAAGAGCACTCTCCTATACTCTTTGAGAT
>JALVAU010000407.1 GCA_027011025.1 Campylobacteraceae bacterium
GTTTTCAAGTATAAGAGCATCATGCTCATTTTCAACTAAAATATATCTTATCTTTACAGTTTCGCTTATCATCTTGTATATTCTTGGACTAAGATTTGATGATGGTGATAAAATTGGGGTAAATTTGAAGTAACTTTTGACTCTGTTGTGCAAATTTTTGGCTTTACCGATATATAGCAATTTATCTTTATCGTTGAAATATTGATAGACTCCGCTACTGTGAGGCAGGTTTTTTAAATCTTCAAGCAGGTTCATTTTGCCTATTTTGTTTTATAGATACTCTTATTTTTTCAAATATTGAGTTTAAATCCATATTTTTTGCACTATTTGTAAATTTACCTCTCGCTCTTTCTTGATATACTCTCTTTTTGGTTTTTGAGTAATTTTCCTCTTTTATGGATGGTTTGTTGGTGACAAAGGCTTTTATATTGGATGATTTTATAAAATAACATTCAGGATTTAACTCAATTAGCTTTTTTAATATACTCTTTATCAAATTACTCTTATAATTAAACTCCATTTTTATGCCGGGATGGTTGAGCACGAAAAAAAGAGTATCATTTTTTTGATATAAAAATTTTGTATTTTGACTTATATTTTTGGGTAAAAGTGACAATAGTTGATTGTAGCAATCAACATATCGTAAATTTTTTAAATAAGGTTTAGTTTTTAAATGAGAAATTATCTGACTTACTTTTTTCATACCCTAATTATAACATCTCTAGCCTTTAGTTTTTTTGGGTGTGGCTACAAAATTCCACCAAAATATGATGAGCAAGCAAAGACAGCAAAGACTATATATAAAAGTCTAGCTAGAGGAGAGAGTTAGTGAAGTCGATGCATGATGTGGTGATTATAGGAGCAGGTGTCGCGGGCTTGCATACGGCTCTTAGTCTGGATAACGATTTAAATGTATTGGTTTTATCAAAAGACTATGCTTGGGAGTGCAATACTTTTTATGCGCAAGGAGGAGTTGCCGTTGCCGTTGATGACGATGACATACCTATACATATAAAGGATACACTGAATGCTGGTGCAGGATTGTGTGATGAGGGTGCAGTCGATATTTTATGTCATGAAGGCCCGGTGGTGATAAAAGAGTTTATAGAGCATGGTTTTAAGTTTGATAAGGATAGACAAGGAAATCTTTTATACACGAAAGAGGCAGCACACTCTCGCAATAGAATTCTTCATGCAGGCGGAGATGCAACAGGAAGGTATATACATCAATTTTTAATGGATTTGCTAAAATTTCCAATACTTTACAACACGCAAGTAACCGATCTTTTGATAGAAGATAACGAGTGTTATGGTGTGAGGGTGTTTCATAATAATGAGATTTTTAATATATATGCCAAAAAGATAGTCATAGCTAGTGGAGGTGTCGGTTCTGTATATGAGTATCATACAAATGCGAGAACTATAAGCTCTGATATACAAGGTATCTGTGCTATGCGTGGTATTGCTCTGCGTGATATGGAGATGATGCAATTTCATCCGACTGTTTTTGTGCAAAGCAGCGCAGTAAGAAAACAACTTTTAAGTGAATCTTTAAGAGGAGAGGGTGCAAAAATTGTTGATGAAGATGGCAGAAGATTTTTGTTTGATTATGATGACAGAGGTGAGTTGAGTCCAAGAAATATAGTCTCTCAAGCTATTTTTGATTATCAACAAAAGAGTGGTAAAAAGGTATTTTTGGATTTAAATAGTTTTGAAGAGGGTTTTTTTATGAAAAGGTTCCCAAGTATCTATTTTAATATGAATAATATGGGATACTATCTGCCTATAGATCTAGTGCCTGTTTCTCCTGCATTTCATTATGCCATGGGAGGAATAAAGAGTGATCTATTTGGAAGAGTTGAAGGAGTAAAATCTCTATATGTTGTCGGAGAAGCAGCAAATACAAGAGTGCATGGAGCAAACAGATTGGCTAGTAATTCACTTTTAGAGGGATTTGTTTTTTCAAAAAGAGTAGCGCTTGATATAAAACTTACTTTAAGAGAAAAAAAGAGAGTGGTAAAATTTGATGAGGTAGAGCCAAGTCTGATAAAAGTTGGGGATAAAGAGCTAAAAAATGAGCTAAGAAATTTGATGTGGAGCTATGCGGGAATCAAAAGAGATGAGAAAAATCTTCAAAAAGCTTTGAATAGAGTAGAAGAAATGTTAAAATTGTCAATCGGAAAACTTTTGAGGCTTAGATTGTTGAGTTCAAAAGAGATTATAAAAAGTGCGCTGAAGAGAAAAGAGTCTTTAGGTGCACACTATATCAAAAGGAGTGGTACATGATGAGAGTATTGGGGATATTGCTGTTTTTTACGGCTAGTTTATTTGCACAGGGGGGAGAACATCTTACTACTACATTTGTAGGTATATTTTCTTTAGTGGTATTTGTTGTTGGTTATTATGTGATTGCCGCTGAAGAGAAATATCATATAAATAAAGCGATTCCGGCACTTTTTATCGGAACATTTATATTTATGATGATAGGGGTGTATTACTGGGTAAATGGTATGGACAAGGAGCCTTTGGCTCTTGAGGTTGACCATCTGATTTTGGAGATTGCAGAGATTTTCTTTTTCTTGATGGTTGCTATGACATATATAGAGACTTTGATAGAAAGAAATGTCTTTAATACACTCAAGTATAACCTCACCTCAAAAGGTTACTCTTATAAGAAACTTTTTTGGATAACCGGTATTTTGGCATTTTTTATAAGTCCTGTCGCAGATAACTTGACAACAGCTTTAATACTCTCAACCGTCCTTATAACGATAGAAAAAGAGAGAAAAGAGTTTTTGGTGCCGGCTGCTATAAATATTGTTGTAGCAGCAAATGCCGGAGGTGCTTGGAGTCCTTTTGGAGATATCACCACACTTATGGCATGGACAGCCGAAAAAGCTGGGTTTGTTGACTTTTTCTATCTTTTCCCGGCATCCATCATAGGCTGGGTAGTAACTGCATGGTTATTGTCTCTATTTGTACCAAATGACAAACCTCACTTTGATGCAAGCAAAGAGAAAAAAGAAGAAATATACCCAGGAGGTAGAGTAACTATGGCGCTAGGTGTTATCACCATTGTAAGTGCTGTGTTATCTCACCAACTTTTCCATCTTCCTGCTATGTGGGGAATGATGTTTGGTCTCTCTCTTTTGAAGTTGTACTCATACAGATTAAAAAGAAAATACAATACAGATGTTAATATATTTCAGTCAATCAGTAAAATAGAACACGACACACTGCTTTTCTTTGTCGGTATTTTAGCCGCAGTTGGTGGATTGCACTTTTTAGGTTTCTTGGATATGGCAGCCGAACTATATACCATAGTAGGACCGGATGCGGTAAATATAGGTGTTGGTTTCTTGTCTGCCATAGTAGATAATGTACCTGTTATGAGTGCGGTTTTGAAATCAAATCCAAATATGGGCATGGACCAGTGGCTATTGGTAACTATGACAGCAGGAATCGGTGGAAGCTTGATCAGCTTCGGATCAGCTGCCGGAGTTGGAGTCATGGGAAAATTAAGAGGAATATATACATTTGGAGCACATCTTAAGTACGCATGGACTATACTTATAGGATATATTTTGTCAATAGTAGTATGGTATATACAGTTTGAAATTTTAGATATGTTTTAATTTAGGGCACAAGCCATAACTTCAGTAAAATAAAAAAGTAAAATTTCTCAGCTCTAGCTGTAGCAAAAGACAAGAGGAACTTAAGAGGAGCTTTGCTCCTCTAGTATAATAACGATAGAATTTTTCTTGCCAAAGGTATGGCTTTAGTGAAAGGAATCTGCCCATAAATTTTTTATTTGGGTGGAAGTAAAATTTTAAAATGCCACTTATGGGCAGAGGAGAAATAGAATGAAATATGTACCGATTATAGTTTTGGATTTTGGATCACAATATACACAGTTAATAGCTAGAAGAATGAGAGAGGAAAAAGTATATTGCGAGATATTGCCATACAATGAACCTATAGAAAATATAAAAAAGAAAAATCCAAAAGGGATTATACTTTCAGGAGGCCCTGCTTCTGTATATGATGATGATGCTTATAGGGCAGATGAGAAGATTTTTTCTCTTGGGTTGCCGATTTTGAGTATCTGTTATGGAATGCAACTTTTGGTTGATCATTTTGGTGGTGAGATTGTACCGGCTTTGCATCATGAATATGGAAAAGCAAATATAGAGTTTGATGAGGTAAATGGGTCGATTAGCCCCATATTTAAAGATACTAAAAATGCTCAAATAGTCTGGATGTCACATGCTGACAAGGCTGAAACTTTACCGGATGGATTTGTAAAAATTGCACACTCAAATAACTCTCCTTATGCGGCAATAGCAAATGAAGAGAAAAAAATGTATGCATTGCAATTTCATCCTGAAGTTTCACACTCTACCTATGGAGGAGTAATTCTTAAAAATTTCGCCAAGTATATTTGTGGCTGTGAAACAACTTGGAATATGGGCTCCTTTGCAAAGGAAGAGATAGGAAAAATTCGCTCAACTGTTAAAGATGGCAAGGTGTTGTGTGCAGTCAGTGGAGGAGTTGACAGTTCGGTAGTAGCAGCTTTGCTAAATGAAGCTATTGGCGATAAATTGGTGGCTATATTTGTAGATACCGGACTTCTTAGAGCTAATGAGAGAGAAGATGTTGAAAATATGTTTAAAACTAAACTCAAAATCCCACTCATCACGATTGATGCTACTCAGACTTATCTCACTCGCCTAAAAGGTGTAACAGATCCAGAAGAGAAAAGAAAGATAATTGGACACACTTTTATAGAGCTTTTTGCAGCGGAAGCAAAGAAACATGATGATATAAAATATCTTGCACAAGGTACTCTTTATCCAGATGTTATAGAGTCTGTTTCAGTCAAAGGTCCTAGTAAAACTATCAAATCTCATCACAATGTAGGAGGGCTTCCTGATTGGATGAAGTTTGAGCTTATAGAGCCATTAAGAGAGCTTTTCAAAGATGAGGTGAGAGCTTTGGGACTTGAACTTGGTATTCCAAAAGAGATGATAGCCAGACATCCTTTCCCGGGACCCGGACTTGCTATAAGAATTATGGGCGAAGTGAATGATGAAGATTTAAAGATTTTAAGAAAAGCTGATGTCATCATGCTTGATGAGTTAAAATCGAGTGGGTATTATGACAAAACATGGCAAGCTTTTACAGTTCTTTTGAATGTAAAAAGTGTCGGAGTTATGGGAGACAATCGTACATATGATAATACGATATGCGTAAGAATTGTAGAGAGCGTAGATGGTATGACTGCTACTTTTGCACATTTACCGCATGATTTATTGGAGAGAATGAGCAGTAGAATTATAAATGAGGTGGATGGTATAAACAGAGTTGTGTATGATATCTCTTCAAAACCACCATCAACCATAGAGTGGGAATAGGATTTGAGAGATATCTATCTTTTAAATGAGGATAAATATGAAGGTGTAAAAAATTTGCCAATGATTAAGATCAATTTTTTTCAAAAAGAGATTGATCTTAACCCCTATGATGCTCTAGTTTTTACTTCTAAAAATGGAGTCAGAGCAATAGAGAGAATTGATAAAGATTGGGTAAAAAAAGAGATCTACTCTATCGGACAAGGAACTTCCAAAGAGATTAAAAAGCATAATGCAAACCTTATATATACGGCAAAAAATTCGTATGGAGACTCTTTTGCACAGGAGATACAAGACAAACTTAAAAATAAAAAAGTTCTTTTTTTAAGAGCAAAAAAGGTTACTTCAAGATTAAATCAGATACTTAAAGTTGCACAAGTTGATCTAGAAGAAGAGATTATTTATGAAACTACATGTAGAGCTTATGGACAACATGAAAAACTTGATGATAATTCTGTGATTATATTTACTTCGCCCTCAACCGTAAAATGTTTTTTAAAGAATTTTAATTGGCATAAAAGCTACAGGGCGGTCTGTATAGGAAAGGTTACGGCAAAAACTATTCCATCTTATATAGATTATACTCTATGCAAAAAACAGACAATTTTAAGTTGTGTAGAGTTAGCAAAGAGTCTAAGCTCAAAAATAACTGATGATATGATATAGTGTTATTAACCAGCAATTAATAAAAATTTAATAGTTATATCTATAAAATACGAGATGTTTAATTTTCAAAATTACTCAATACGGGTAAAACTTATAG
>JALVAU010000408.1 GCA_027011025.1 Campylobacteraceae bacterium
AGAAAAAAAAGAATAAGAAAAAAAGTAAAGGTGAAAGACAAAAACAAAATCAGAATAAAAACAGGCAAAACAGTAATAAAAAAGATGCAAAAAATAGTAAGCAAAAACAGGCACAAAACAAGAAAAAAGTGCAACCCATAAGTGATATGGAAGAGAGGAAATATAAAAAAATGTTAAATCAAAGAGGCATAAATACTCTCATGTTGCCACTAAGTAGTAAAGGAGAAAAGAGAAATGAAGAAAACCCTTGGTAGTATAATTTTACTAATCTTACTATCTGCCTCGCTATTTGCAGGGGTAAAAGCTTTTGTTGATAAGAGTGCAGTATATAGTGGGGATACGGTAAATTTTACGATAAGTGCAGATGGAAAAAATCCAAAATTTCCAAACCTAAATACTATAGCAGGATATGGGGTATTGGGTGTTTCAACATCAAATAGTATAAATGTTATAAATGGAAATTATAAAAGTACAGTCTCAAAAACATACTCTTTTTCCCCTAAGAGAAGCTTAATTATACCATCTTATAGGGTTAGCGTTGATGGTAAAGAGTATAAAACCAACGAGATAAAAGTGAGTATAGTTAAGCCTACCGAGAGTAAAAAAGGTGATGATTTTGCTATCAGTATGAATATGGATAAAAACAGTGTCTATGTTGGAGAACCAATTAAAATTGATGTAAAAGTAAAATATAAGTTAAGTGCGCAAGCTGATAAGATTATGATAACTCCACTTAAGATTGATGATTTTTGGATAAAAGGCAGCAAGAAGCCGATTCAATCTATGCAAAATGATATGGTTGTACAGACTTATCACTATCTTGTTTTTCCTCAAAAAGAGGGAGATTTTGAGATAAAACCGGTTGAAGTAAATGTGGGAGTATTTAGCAGAAGAAATAGTGGTGGAAATTTCTTTAGAGATCCATTTTTTGATGCTTTTGATCAAACGCTAGAATGGAAAAAGTATATTTCAAACAGACTATATGTACATGTAAAACCACTACCAAATAACCTAGAAGTCTATGGAAAATACAATATAAGTGCAACTGTTGACAAAGATGAGGTTAGAGCAAATAAACCAGTTAATTTAACTATAAAAGTTGTTGGTAAGGGCAATATTGATGATGTCAAAAAGTTTGCTTTAGATATAGATGATGTTGTTGTCTATAGTGATGAGCCAAAGATAAAATCTGGTTTAAATTCTGGGGTTTATGGGGGTGTTTTTACTCAAAAAGTTGCCCTTATAGCTGATAGTGATTTTGTTATTCCATCTATAAAGTTTAGCTATTTTGATAAAGATTTGAAAAAAGTAGTTACGAAAGAGACGAAACCCATAAGCATAAAAGTAATAGGCGGGAAAAAGAGAGAAACAATACCCACAATAGCAACAAATGAGAAACCAAACATAGCTATTGCCCCTAAATCAGGAGAAAAAGTCTATAAGAGTGAAGCCTCAAAAAGCATGGGATTTTTGTATCTCTTTATAGGGTTTTTATTGGGTATTTTAGCAAGTGTTGGATATCTTAAATTTATAAACAGAACAAAAGTAAAAAAAGAGATACCTATCGTAACAAAAATCAAAAAATCAAAAAATGATAAAGAGTTATTTGATATTTTACTCCCTTTTGGAAAAAGTGATAAATTTATAAAG
>JALVAU010000409.1 GCA_027011025.1 Campylobacteraceae bacterium
TATACCCATTTTTGACATGACGGCTGAGAGGATAGAGCTAAAAAGATCAGGTGCTTTTGAGTAGGTATCTACTACCCAATAGTGCAAACCAATCACACCGGCTTTTGTAAAAAAACTGAGTGAAAACAGAACAATAAGTGCTACTTTTATATTAAATGGCATATCTTTGAATGAATTTGATATAACACTAAAATCAAAAGAGTGTGCAAAAGAGTAAGCAATCACAATACCTGCTATCAGAGAAAAAGCGGATGCCAGTGAAAAAAGTATATATTTTTGCAATGATTTTATATCTATACTGTTTGATTTTGAGATTAAAAAGTAGCTACTCCATGTCATAATTTCCCAGCCGATAAAAAATGTGATAAAATCACCCGCTAATACTATGGCTAACATCGCCATAGAGAGTAAAAATTGCAAAACATAATAGTTGCAGGCTAATTTTTTACTTTTTTGAGCGATAGTCACAAGTAGAAACGATATCAGACTCAAATATGCAAAAAAGGTGCCAAGAGGAGTCTGTATCAAACTCAATGTAAATTCACTTGTGAGTGGCAAGCTTACATGTAGAGCTCCGCCAAATTGGTACAAGAACAGTATGGGGAGTAAATTTAATAGTAAAAATATTGAATTCATAGTCCTACTCCTAATGCGTAATTTAGATAATTAGTCGGATGCAAGAGAGCATTTGTGGCTAAATCCGTATAGTGGGTTAAAAGCGATGGATATACGCCAAACAGAACTATTAAAACAGCCAAAAGAGTAAGAATTATATAGTTTATAGAACCAACTTTCAGAGTTACTTTTGCTCTTTTTTTATCCAGCATCATAGCAGTTAGTCTGAAAAAATAGATTGCTTCTACTATTGAGACTAGAAGTATAAATGCAATCGCTGTATAATTTTGACTTAGTGCAAACCCTTTAAGTATGAGAATTTTACCTATAAATCCACTAAAAGGAGGAATTCCTAGAATAGATAAAAAACCAATCGCAAGTACAATTGTCAAAAAACCTGATTTGAAGTTTCCTAAAATATCTATTTTTGCACTTTTAAACTTGTGTATAAGTATGCCAAGCGCTAAAAATATAAGTAGTTTTGAAATAGAGTGGCTTGTTAGATGAAAAAGTGCACCTGAGACTGTTTGGCTTGAGTTTGTTGAGAGTGCCATAAACAAAATACCTAGTTGCCCAAGTGTTGAGTAGGCAAAGAGTCTTTTTACATTTGTTTGATTTAGTGCCGTAAATTCAGAAACCAAAAATGTGATAGCACCTATGACCATAACAAAAAGCATATATTTTGAGCCAAGATTAAAAAGATAGAACAGATGAAAAAAGACAAATAGATATGCTTTTGCAACAACTGAACTAAAGAGTCCGTTTACGCTAGATATACTTCCTTGATATATATCAGGTGCCCAAAAGTTCATCGGAAAAAGTTCTGCTTTTGCACCAAATCCGATGAAGAGCATCAAGACAATAAGAACTGAGATTTTTGGATCAATCAGATGAAATCTTTGTGCGATAAGACCTAAGTTTACAGTTCCTATTTGTAAATATATGAGCATAATTGCAAATACTATAAAGATAGAGGCGATTGAACCTATAATGAGGTATTTTATACCCGATTCCAGACCCAACTTGTCTTTG
>JALVAU010000410.1 GCA_027011025.1 Campylobacteraceae bacterium
ACTTATAAAAAAGTTAATCAATCTTTTCTTTGGTTGGCATAATGTTTACAAAACTTATATCCAACCCCGGAGATATTTTCTATAACTTCTATGGGAAATTTTTTTCTTAAAACTTTTACAAATGTTTTTAGTGCGCTTTGACTCATGATGTCATTTTGCCAAACGCTGTCTTGTATGTTTTGATAAGTTGATATACTATTTTTGTTTTTATATAGGAGTTTTAAAAATAGTTTTTCTCTGTTTGTGATTCTAATTGCGCTATTTTTATATAAAATTTGCATAGAATCAAAATCTATACTTAAATTTTCATCTACAATAACTACATCTGCCTTTTTATCAAAGATATCCTCTAGGGCAGACTGGAGTTTTTGTGCATTTATGGGTTTTAGTATGAAGTGGTTTATCTTAAGATTTATTAACTCTAGCAGATACTCCTCATTACTGTAGGCTGTGAGTATGATAATAGGTATATCACTATCCTTTTTTCTTATCTTTTTTACTAAAGTTATACCATTCATATTTGGCATATCTATATCGGTTATTATGGCATCTGGTTTCAGGCCTTGGTATATCTTGAAAGCCTCTTCTCCGTCATCTGCCTCCACTACCTCTTTAAAATAAAAATTGAGTGTATTTACAAGTCTTTTTCTTACTCCTTTATTGTCCTCTACGCAAAGAATTTTTAGTAGTTTCAATCTATTTAGCATTTTGTATCTCTATCATAAATCTTGCTCCAAGCTCCCAGTTTTCTACCCACAATCTCCCGTTCATACTTTTTTCTATAATCATTTTGGACATATACAACCCTAAGCCCGTACCATCAACCTTCTCTTTCGTACTAAAGTATGGTTCAAAAATCTTGCTGATTATGCTAGGATCAATTCCTCCTGCATTATCACTGATTTGAAGGAAGGATTTATCCTTTGTTGTATATATCTCAAGATAAATAGTTGGATTTTTTATCTCTCTTTGCACTAAAATGTCTCTTGCATTTAAAAAGATGTTTAAAATCACTTGAGCAAACTCATTTGGATAGCCAAAGGAGTATATCTTTTGCTCTTTTCTTTGTATATCTATACCAGAGTTTGCAATGGTACCACTCATAAGCGTCATCGCCTCATCAACAGCAACATTTACACAAAATCTCTTCTTTTTTTTATCAGGTTTAAAAAAATTCCTAAAATCCTCTATGGTTCTACTCATAAAATCCGTGATTCTATCTCCATCTTTTGCGCACTCCAGCATATAGTCACCATCAAGCTTTTTAAACCTATAAGCAGTCTCAATTTCCATAAAAATTCCACTAATTTCACTTAGTGGTTGTTTCCATTGGTGAGCTATCATGCTAAGCATTTCACCCATTTGAGCAAGTCTTGAGTGATAAAAAAGAGCTCTATCCTTCTTTTGTGACTCCTCTATGGCATCTGCAATTTTTGTTTTCAAAGTCGCTTCATTTTCGTCCACTTTTTGCTTATAGGAGTTTAGAGCATTTATGATATTTTTAGAGATAAAAAAGGATAAAATCCCAACTAGAAACATAAAAGAGATGGCTATTAGGATGATAGTCTGTATCTGTTTATTTATCCTTTGTTGCAAAAGAGCCTTCTGCTCTTTTATAGATCTTGATATATCATCCATATATAAACC
>JALVAU010000411.1 GCA_027011025.1 Campylobacteraceae bacterium
TTGCTAATCTTCACACCATCCATAAGATACTCGCCTTTTTTTGGAAAGTATAGACCTGCTAAGAGTCTTAATATAGTCGATTTGCCACTTCCGTTATTGCCAAGCAGAACAACTTTTTCATCTTTTGAGATTTTAAAACTGATATCTTCTAAAACTCTTTTATCTTCATAAGAGAAGCTTACATCTCTAAGCTCAATCAAAAAATCCCCTTGCCCTCATCGCTATTGTCCTCTCTTTTGAGTCACCTAGTGCCTTTTTCATAAAAAACTCAAACATCAATGCTACAAAATTCATCTCTCTTTGTCTTAGCTTCTTTATCACTCTTGCTTTGTATGCCAATCTAAAGTCCTCAAAACTTTTTTTATATGATATGATTTGAGAGAGTGAAATCATCAAGAGATAGCTCAACTCTTTGGAAAAAGAGAAAAACTCTACTACATTTACTTTAGAAAAGAAGAAGAATACAAAATATGTGAGTATATAAACTTTTAGATTGATATAGACCAAAAACTCTGATGGCGAAACTCCTTTAAGAAGTGAAACAACTACATAACCAAGGCTTACACCTAGATTGAAAAAAAAGATAGATTTTAGAACTCTTATATTTAACCTTATAAACTCTCTATATGAAACAAGCCATAAAATAGGCAAAATATAGAGCAGAAAACTACTCTGCTTTATCCATAAAAGCAAAAAAAGAGTAGAAATAAACAAGGCTCTAAGAAGATTGTTCATTTCTTGTTCCACTTTTAAATATCTTCATCAAGATAAAAAACAGCATAAAAAGTATGACTATACCAACAAATGCTGATAGATAATACCCTGCTATACTATTTGTTCCACTCAAGGTATAATCTCCCAAAGGCGAATTTATAGAGTTGGCATTTTGTATCCCTTTTGGGATAAAACCCAAAACCTCTTTGTAATATTCACTATCCCACTCTCCCCATGCAGGCGATTCGCTAAGTAACCCCAGAGGAATCAAAATCGCAAGAACAAAAAGTACCGCATATACTCTTTTTTTCATCTAATAATCTCCTTTTTACTAAAGTGAGCCACCTTCTCTCTTTTTTTAACAAATGAGTAAACAAAATATGTAAAAATCCCCTCAACTACTCCAAAAAAGAGCATATGAGAGCCTACCAATGCCGTAAAAGTAACTTTAAGACCAAATGGAAAATATAGAGGCTTACCCTCGGCTACCCAAAAAATCGGCTGAATTCCTAGCAAAAGGGAAGTTAAGGCCGATGAGCTCACAAGTGCGAGCCAACCTGCAAAAAATGGTGCAAATTTGTACTTTTTGAGTAACATAAAACTATAATACCCCACAAATGAACCTACAAATGCCATAGAGAGTGCATTTGCTGCTAGTGTAGATACTCCTCCGTCTCCAAAGATGACAGCTTGAATCAAAAGAACCAACGAAACTGACACAAAACCTATCCAAGGATTAAAGAGTATAGAGATAAGTGCTGCACCCACCGCATGACCGCTTGTGCCTCCGGGAATCGGGATATTGAACATCATAATTATAAAACTCATGGCACTCAATGCTCCTATGAGAGGCAGAGTCTCTTCGTTTAACGATGCCTTCAATCTCTTAAAACCATATACCCATAACGGAACAGCCACGGCATAAGCTATAAC
>JALVAU010000412.1 GCA_027011025.1 Campylobacteraceae bacterium
TATTTGAAGTTATAACATGATTTATATTTTTGACAAGAAAAAAAAGAAGGTTTTTTTCATTTTGACTTAATTCTATGATTTTGTTGTCATCTATAAGTTCTCTTCTTTTTAGATTGAAAAAAAGTTTTGGGCCTATTTTGATCTCTTGTGACTTATCTTCAAAGAGTATTTTATCTATTCTTATCTCTAACTCTTCAAAATGAAAAGGCTTTCTTATATAATCACTACATCCTGCATCAAATCCTAGTTTAATATAATCAATATCAGACATAGAGGTGAGAAATATCGCAGGTGTATTTATGTTGGACTTTCTAAGCTCTTTAAGAGTCTCTATCCCATTTTTTTTTGGCGTATTTATATCTAGTATGAAGATATCACAGTTGTATATGCAACTGTGATTTAGAAGATCATCACCATTTGAAAATATCTCTACTTGATATTCTTTTGTCTCAAAATAGATTTTAATCTCTTCGGCGATAAAAGAATCATCTTCAAGTAGAGTTATTCTCATGTCTAATTGATCATCCCCGTCTCTTTTAAGTATTTGTTTAAATCTTCTTTTTTGTATATGCCTTTTACTAGATAGTTTATAAATATCTTCATCATGCTAGGATCTGCATATCCAGGGAGCTGTATGATTTTATTCCAATTTTTATCAAACATGATGATCTGAGGAGTTGCTTTTACGGTAAAGCCCATTTTTAAAGAAGTTGTATTCGTTTTTTTAGGTGGGTTTTTATCTCCCATTTCATAGTCATGATACTCATCAAGAGGTATAGAATAGACATTGAAATTATCTTTTAGTAGCTTATGCAGAACCTTATCTTCTTTTATATCTTTTTTAAATATTTCACAATATGCGCATGTTTTTGTTTCAAATAGAAGCATAACATTTTTTCCATTTGCGACCAACCTGTCACTATGCTGAAGTATATCATCGTTTGCTTGTGCACCAACAAATGAGAGGGATAAGAAAATTAATATTAATATCTTTTTTATCATGGTTTACTTCTTCTTTTTTCTAACATCTATGCCATGACTGGTATAGTAATTTTTTAATGCCTCATAAACATCACCGTTCTTTCTATCAAGTCCAAGCCATTTTTGTTCTTTTATAAAATCAAGTGTAACTAAAAATTGATTTGCCGGCATATATCCAGGAACTACAAATATACTTTTTCCCTTTTTATCTGTAAAAATCAATGTTGGAGTTGCCCTTACACTATATATATCTATGAGAGTTTTTGTATCAACATCCATATCTTTACCTTCGTGTAGAAGCTTGTGAATTCTATTGTTTTGTACATCTAACAGATATGTTGTGAACTCATTTTTTAACTCATTTTTTAGTTTTTTGTTGTTATATATATCATTTCCCATCTTAGCACAATACGGGCACTCTCCACTATTGAAGATTATGATCATATATTTACCCTTTGGATCAATTTTCGCCGCATCTTTAAAAACATCACTTAAATCAAAATCTTTTTTAACAGTATCGGTTGTCTTTTTTGCTGCATGTGTTTCTATCTTGATCGTTTTTGGTTTTTGTGTTTTTTTGATAACTGTTGGTTTCTTTACAGTTGTTACAGTTGTTTTTTCATCTGTGCAGCCTACAAATAAAAATATAGTTATTGTTAGCAAT
>JALVAU010000413.1 GCA_027011025.1 Campylobacteraceae bacterium
TCGTAGCACAAAGTGATGATGAGGTCAAAGGACTTGAAGAATTAAAAAGAAGAGGGGATGTAAATGGAGTTGAGCTTAGCTGGATAAGCAAAGAAGAACTTAACGAGAAATTTCCTCTCATAGAAACTTGTCAAAAAGCTCTGTTTTCACCTACAACTGCCACCATTGATCCAAAAGAAGTTACGCTGGAATTTAAAAAATATGTGCAAGAACTCGGGGTTGAGGTGATGACATCTGTCTCTTATGAAAAGAGAAATTATGAGTATGAAATCCAAACAAACAAAGGCTCTATGAGATTCAAGAAGTTGATAAATTGTGCAGGACTGTATGCTGATAAAATAGCCAAGGATTTTAATTTTGGACACAAATATACGATAATTCCATTTAAAGGCATATATCTCAAAGACAAATACAATGTTTGCGGATTGGAGACAAATGTCTATCCCGTGCCAAATCTTGCAAATCCTTTTTTGGGTGTTCACTACACATATGCCGTAGAGGATGACAGCAAGATAGGGCCAACTGCCATACCTGCTTTTTGGAGAGAAAATTATAAAGGATTTGATAATTTTAATTTGGGTGAAATGACTCAAATTTTGTACTATGAGGCGAAACTTTTTCTCACAAATGCCTTTGGTTTTAGAAGTCTAGCTATAAGTGAGGTGAAAAAATACTCAAAATCATATCTTTTAAATCTAGCAAAAGGTCTCACTAAACCACTGGATATGAGCGGATTTAACTCTTGGAGTACACCCGGTATCAGAGCTCAACTGCTAGACACAAAAACTTTGGAGTTGGTTCAGGATTTTGTAGTTGAGGGTGATGGAGTGAGTGTACATGTGCTAAATGCCGTAAGCCCTGCATTTACTTCTTCGATTCCATTTTCACAGTGGGTAGTTGATAATTATATAGATAAAAAGGCATCTTAGATAGATGCCTTTTTGGTTTTAGATAAGTTTTTCTCTTACTATTTTCACGGCTTCAACCATATTTTTAAGACTTGGTTTTACCTCTTCCCACTTTCTTGTTTTTAGACCACAATCAGGATTGATCCACAACTGCTCTTTTGGCAAGACTTCAAGCAAAAGTTCTATCTGTTTAACTATCTCTTGAACGCCTGGAACTCTTGGCGAGTGGATATCATAAACTCCGGGACCTACCTCTTGTTTGTATCCAACTTCTTTAAATATTTTTAAGAGTTCATTTCCGCTTCTTGCAGTCTCTATCGTGATTACATCTGCATCCATGGCCTCTATGGTTTTTATGATGTCGTTAAACTCACTATAGCACATGTGAGTATGGATCTGTGTCTCTTTTTTTGCACTGCTGACACAAAGCTTGAAGTTTTCTACCGCCCATTTTTCATAAGACGGTATCTTGTTAGCTCTAAGAGGATAACCCTCTTTAAAAGCAGCTTCATCAACTTGTATGATTTTTATGCCAGCATTTTGAAGATCATCTACTTCATCACTAAGAGCGACTGCTATCTCTTTTGCCACTTCGTCTCTTGGTTTGTCATCTCTTACAAATGACCAGTTGAGTATAGTCACGGGACCTGTAAGCATACCTTTCATAATTTTATCTGTTTTACTTTGTGCATAGGTGATCCAATCAACTGTCATGGGTTTTGGACGACTTATATCGCCATATATAAATGGAGGTTTTACACATCTGCTTCCATAGCTCTGTACCCATCCGTTTTGGCTAAAACCGTATCCATTTAATTGTTCGCCAAAGTATTCGACCATATCGTTTCTCTCTGGTTCACCGTGAACTAAAACTTCCAAGCCAATTTCATCTTGAAATGCTACACACTCACCTATATAGCTTTTCATGACACCCTCATAAGCTTCTTTGGAGATTATTTGATTTTTATACTCTCTTCTTGCTTTTCTTATCTCGGGAGTTTGAGGAAATGAGCCGATAGTGGTGGTTGCTAAATCCTTGTATCCTAAAAGTTTTCTTTGTATCTTTATCCTCTGCTCAAATGCTGTGTCTCTTTGGAGCTTTGTTAGATTTTTTACTCTATTTTGTACCTTTTGGTTGTGAATTTTTTCAGAAGTTTTTCTACTTTGATTTGCATTTTTGTTCTCGTCTAGTAAATTTAACTCTTCTTTGTTTAAGGACTCTATGCCATCAAAAAAGAGTTTTGTTACAAGTGAGATCTCACCTAGTTTTTCAACTCCGTAACTTAGCCAACTCTTTATCTCATTATCCATTTTCTCCTCGTATCTTAGAGTAAAAGGGGTGTGGAGCAAAGAGCAAGAAGAGCTGACGATGATATTTTCTTTTGAAACTGTTTTTGCTAACTCATTCAAAAGTTCAACTGTTTGCGCAAAATCATTTTTCCATATATTTCTGCCGTCAATCACACCGGCTATGAGTTTTTTGCCTGACTTTGCTATAGCTTCAAGACTCTCTACATTCTCTTTCCCATATAAAAAATCCAATCCCAATCCCCATACGGGAGTGTTTATCAGTATTTTTGTAGCTTCATTTGAGTGCTCAAAATATGTACTTACAACTATCTTTACATGTGGAGCTGTATCTGAGAGTCTATCATAAGTTGTTTTTATAAGACTCAAGACTTTTGTATCTAAATCTTTGACAAATATAGGCTCATCTATCTGAAGAGTGATGTTATCATCTAGTTTGCCTATCTCTTTTACAATCTCTTCATAAACAGGCAAAATCTTTCCAAATAGCTCATAAGTATCGCCTCTGTCATCTCTTTTTGATAGTCCTAAAAATGTCAAAGGTCCTATGAGATTTATCTTGGTTTTTATACCTAACTCTTTTGCTTCGAGGTATTCATCTGTGATTTTTTTAGCATTTGCTTTGAAATTGTCTTGAAGTGAAAGTTCAGGCACTATGTAGTGGTAGTTTGTATTGAACCACTTTGTCATCTCCATAGCAGTATGAGTTTTATCGCCTCTAGCCATAGCGAAGTATAACTCTTCATCTTTTAAATCTTCAAATCTCTTTGGTATCGCACCAAGAAGTATGATGGTATCTAACATATTATCGTACAGCGAAAAGTCGTTTGAGCTGATATAATCGATACAGGCATCTTTTTGATAGCTCCAATGCCTCTTTTTTAGCTCACTCGCAACTTTTTGCACTTCGCCAAATGGGACTTTTTTAGCCCAAAAACTCTCCAAAACTTTTTTAAGTTCTCTTTGCTCACCGATTCTCGGAAAGCCTACTATATAATTTTTTGACATAGTTATTCCTATTTTATTTTTTGTATATTTTGTGAAATTGTGAAAAATTAATAGGAGAGTGGAGGGTGGACACCAGTCCTTCTAAAAGCAAAATATGTGCAGTAGTACGGACATCTTGGTATAAATGTGTTTAAAAGTATTATTAATCTAGCTTTGAGTCTAAAGATAGAATTACAATGGCAAGGCTTTACATCTTGCAAGATAAGTTTGTCTTTTAGAGTCTTATAAGTGGTATCAAAAAAAGGGTGCTTTAAGTCAATATGTAAAAAATGCAACTTTAACTCCTTTTTTTGATGAAATTATAGCAAAAAAAGAGTTTTTTTGGAAACCTACATGTAGAGGTTTCTACATGTAGGTCTATGAATGTGACTACATCATTCCCGGCATTCCGCCCATGCCACCCATGTCTGGCATAGCTGGAGCAGCTGGTTTCTCCTCTTTGATGTCGCTTACTGTTGCTTCTGTTGTTAATAGTAGGCTTGCTACTGAGATAGCATTTTTAAGAGCTACTCTTTCAACTTTTACAGGATCAACGATACCTGCTTCAAACATATCTACATATTCACCAGTTGAAGCATCGAAGCCTATGTTCTTATCTTTGTTTTCTAGCACTTTGTTTGTTACAACACCGGCATCATAACCTGCATTTATAACTATTTGTTTCAAAGGAGCACTTATGGCGCGATTTACTATATCGGCACCTATGGCTTCATCACCTTCTAGTTCTAGTTTTACTTGTGAGCCTGCATATAGAAGTGCAGCACCACCACCTATGACGATACCCTCTTCAACAGCTGCTTTTGTAGCACTAAGAGCATCATCAACTCTATCTTTTTTCTCTTTCATCTCTGTTTCAGTAGCAGCTCCTACTTTGATAACAGCTACACCGCCACTTAGTTTTGCAAGTCTCTCTTGAAGTTTCTCTTTGTCATAATCACTAGTAGTTTCTGCTATTTGAGCTTTGATTTGTCCGATTCTTGCCTCGATTTTTTCTTTATCACCTGCACCATTTACGACAGTTGTATTGTCTTTATCTATGACGATAGATGAAGCAACACCCAAGTCGTCCATAGTTGCACTCTCTAATGTTCTTCCCAACTCTTCACTGATAACTTCACCACCGGTAAGGATAGCTATATCTTCTAGCATTGCTTTTCTTCTGTCACCAAAACCAGGAGCCTTGACAGCAGCTATATTTAATACACCTCTTAGTTTGTTTACAACCAAAGTTGCAAGAGCTTCGCCTTCTATGTCTTCAGCGATGATCAAGAGTGGTTTGCCACTTTTTTGTACTTGCTCTAATACAGGAAGAAGGTCTTTGAGATTTGAGATTTTTTTGTCATATAAAAGTATATAAGGATTCTCTAATACAGTCTCCATCTTTTCTGTATTTGTTGCAAAATATGGAGATAGATAACCTCTGTCAAACTGCATACCTTCAACAACATCCAATTCATCATTGATACCTTTTGCCTCTTCAACGGTGATTACACCATCTTTTCCAACCTTATCCATAGCTTCAGCGATCAAGCTACCGATAACAGGATCTGAGTTAGCAGAAATAGTTGCAACTTGGGCAATCTCTTTTTTATCTTGTACCTTTTTAGCTTCATTTTTAAGTTCATTCATGATAACTTCAGCTACTTTATCCATGCCTCTTTTTACTTCAACAGGGTTTGCACCGGCAGTTATATTTCTAAGACCCTCTTTAAAGATAGCATGTGCTAAAACAGTAGCAGTTGTTGTTCCGTCACCCGCTTCATCTGCAGTTTTGCTTGCAACTTCTTTTACGAGTTGTGCACCCATATTTTCGATAGTATCAGCAAGTTCAATCTCTTTTGCTACTGAAACACCGTCTTTTGTGATGCTTGGCGCTCCAAAACTTTTTTGAAGTAGTACATTTCTTCCTCTCGGTCCCATTGTAACTTTTACTGCATCATTTAATTTTCTAACACCTTCATATAGTGCATTTCTTGCTTTATCTGAATAATATATCTCTTTTGCCATTTTTAACCCCTTATTTTAATATACCTAAAATTTCGTCTTGACCCATTACTAGGTACTCTTTTCCATCTAAATTTAATTCCGTGCCTGCATATTTTGCGAAGATTACCTTATCTCCTACGCTTATAACGCCTTCTTCTTCAATCTCTTTGCTTATAGAGATAACTTTACCGTTTAAAGGTTTCTCTTTCGCATTATCAGGTATGATTATGCCTGATGCTGTTGTAGTCGGCTCTTCTATTCTCTCAAGAAGAACTCTTTCTCCTAATGGTTGAAATTTCATCGTACATCCTTTTAGTAGATTTTAATTATTTTAGCACTCTTTTTATTTGAGTGACAGAATTTTACTAAAATTTTGCAAAAATGTCAAGTAAAACTATATATACTTTAGTGATATAGACTAAGGTATATTAATTAATTAGGCTAAGTAATTATTGATATAAATAAAAAAATGTGTCATTTATAGAGTTAACCAATTTATAAGTTATGAAGATGTATAATTTCGTCCTTTAAAGTGTCAAGGTAGCTCAGCTGGTTAGAGCGCTGGTCTCATAAGCCGGAGGTCGGGAGTTCAAGTCTCCCTCTTGACACCATACACTTTTAAACTCCTAAAATGCAGTATTTCAAGAGATTAATTTTCAGTTTATGCTCAAATTGTGTCCAAAAGTGCCCAATGAGTTAGAAAGAATCACCTAAAAAAGTGGCTCATTTGCGTTTATTGTTCTTGATAAATTTTGCATATTTTGTGAGTGCCAATTTTATAAAATATAACCTATCATTGCACTGTGAGGCATTAGTATTAATGGGTATATAAACTCAAATGCTGAATAGCTGTTGTTGAGTTTGTTTGTAGCTAAATTGCCATTATGTGTCTTTTTTTACTTTATTTTATTAAAATCTTCTCTGTGC
>JALVAU010000414.1 GCA_027011025.1 Campylobacteraceae bacterium
GTTGTAAATTTAGATTTGAAGAGGTTAAATGTTAAAATCCTACTTCAAATTCTAACCACAGAATATAGGAGAAGCAAGATGAGTTATAAACATTTAACCTTAGATGAACGATATCAAATTCAAGCTTATAAAGAAGCAGGATTTTCAAAAAGTGAGATATCAAAAAAGATTAGTGTACATCCATCAACAATAGGACGAGAATTAAAAAGAAATAGCAGTAAAATCAACAAAAGATATACAGCTAAAAAAGCAGATCAAGTTTCCAGTGATAAACGGATGTATGCGTCTCAAAAATCGAACTTGAAGATGACAAAAAAAGTAAAAAACTATATAGTGAAATATATAGAAGAAGATTATTCTCCAGAACAAGTATCAGCAACATTACGGTTAAAGTATCAGATTAATATTTCACTGGTAAGAATCTACCAATACGTTGAGCAAGACAGAATTTTAGGAGGAGAACTCTATACGCACCTAAGATTTTATCATACAGGACATAGAAGAGCCAAGTATGGGGAAAAATACAAGGGTAAAATAAAAGACAGGGTCTCAATATCACAAAGGCCTGATATTGTTGATGATAAAACTAGAATAGGTGATTTTGAGACAGATACGATAGTTGGAGCTAATCAAAAAGGTGCCATTACAACCATTGTAGATAGAGCCTCAATGTTTGTGAAAATTTCCATTCCAACAAGTAAAAAAGCAAGTGATATTGAAAGAGAAACTCTGAAATTATTGACACCATTTAAAGATAAAATCCATACCATTACAAGTGATAATGGATTTGAATTTTCTAACCATAAAAATATATCTCAAGTATTAGATTGTGAGTATTATTTTTGTCATCCATATTCATCTTGGGAGAGAGGTTTGAATGAATACACAAATGGATTAGTAAGGCAATATATTCCCAAAGGTACAAGCTTTGAAAATATTACACCTCAATATATTCAGATGATTGAAGATAAATTGAATAATAGACCTAGAAAATCTCTTGATTGGAAAACTCCAAATGAAGTTTTTTATGCTGAAAAAATAGCAGCTTAAGGTAGAAATAGATATGATTTTTCAACTCAAAAATTGCACTTCAGATTTAAATTTTGGAATACAAAGCATATCTGCAGACAATACAACTCTCTGATTTTCCAAATGAACTTCGTAGTGAAATAAATGCAGTGAATCAAGCTTTAGAAAATATCGACTCTATTCGAACCCGTGTAAGTAATTTGAGCATTAGCGTGAAAGATGAAGTTGCTTATTATACAAATATGAATAAACACATTCTTATAGTGACCTCTATTACTGCAAAATCTAGTCAATCACCTGAACTTATCAAAGCACTTGATGCTTATACAAACTTTTTGAAATCAAAAGAGCGCGCAGGAATTGAGCGTGCTGTTATGAGTGCTACTTTTGCTAATGATGCATTTAAACCTGGAATGTTTGCAAAATTTATAAAACTTGTAGCAGAACAAGATAGTTATGCTGATTCCTTTCTTGCTATGGCATCTCCTAAACTTAAACAAGCCTATCAGACAACAATGCAAGATCCTATTGTCCAAGAAGTCCAAAAAATGCGTAATATAGCTCTCTCAAAATCAAATGAGGGTGGGTTTGGTATAGCAAGTGAAGTC
>JALVAU010000415.1 GCA_027011025.1 Campylobacteraceae bacterium
AAACAAAAGCTACTATATCTATATAATTTCCGTTTCCACTTATCTCCAAGCTCTTCCTCTTTTTCAATATAGCCCTAGATTCATTTTTTTTGACATCATAACTCTTGATATAATCAATCTCCAAATTTCTAAGCAATGAGTAGTGTAATATATCATTTATGCTCTTTGCCCACTCTTTATCATCATAAAAAGCATATTCTAGCTTATACAATTCAGAGATAAGATGACTAACATACTCTTTTTTAGATTCTAGTTTTACCTTTAATCCCAAAAGCTCTTTTTTTCTCTTGTCTCTTTCTCTTTTTAATCTTTTTAATGAATTTCTTGCTAATTTGCTTTGTAACCCATCTATTTCTACTCTGAGACTCTCATCGCTATCTTTCATCGGAGACATAACTTGAAAAAACAGATAAAAAATCAAACCAAAGAGCATGAAATATATGAGATATCTTTGCCTTTTATCTGCTTTATTTAAATAATCTTCTATTTTATTCATGTTCAATCTCAATCTTGCTTATATATCTATTGTCATCAAGCTTTATCTCTTTTGTTGTAACATTTAAGAACCCCTCTTTTATAAGAGATTTTAAAAACTTTGCTATGTCATCCCTGTTTTTATAATCAGATATAACATCTACGACCATTTTGGTTCGTCCAGTCTGTTCTATACTGCTAGCTTTTAGTCTATATTTTTCAAGAAGTAGATTTACACTTTTTAAAAAATTTATATATCTATTGTCTTTTCCTTTGAGATTTTCTAATTCACTTACTCCAAAATCGATATTTTTAAGGACTATATCCTCTCTTGATAACTCTTGCTTTATCTTTTTGATTTCGTTATTCTCTTTTTTTATCTCTTTTTTGTATAGTCTTGCTCTTTTTTCTATCTTTTGAAACTTTAACTCAAGTATATCTCTTTGTTCTTGAAGATTTTTTATGTCTATATAGACATAAGCATATATGGCTCCTAAAATCGATATAAAAACTACTAACCACAAAACAAGTTTACCTGTTCTAGTTGTCATAAATGATGGTGGTCTTTGAAATATAGTTATATTTTGAGCGCTTGAGTTATCTGTGTATCTATCAAAGCCATATGAACACACTATAGCATCTAAAAAGTTATTTTTTTGTTTTTGCTTAAAAAGGTTGAAATCAAAAACCTCTATATCACTAAAACCAAAACCAGATACAAACTCCTTAAAACCCTTAACTCTCCCCTCTTTTGTGCTAAAAAACAGTCTATCTATCTTCTCAAAAGCAAATATATTTCTATTATGTAGAGCTACATTGTTGATTTTTGTCAATATATCTGAAAAGATAGATTCCAACTCCAAGAAAATATCCCCATCGATAGAATCATAGAGTTTTGAATCCAAACCTTTTTTAAACAATATCTCACTTAACTTATCAAAATCTATCTCTATACCCTTATCGTTTAACTTCTCTAAAATCTCTTCTAAAGAGTATATTGATTTGGTAGAGATATATTTTCCATCTTTATAAAAACAAAAAAATCCTTCATTATCTCCCATATAAACAAAAACATCATTTTTTGTAGTTAAGATTTTATTTTTATAAAAAGTTTCAAAAGCAAAAAAAGGCAATGCAAGATAATCTATATATTTAACTC
>JALVAU010000416.1 GCA_027011025.1 Campylobacteraceae bacterium
GTCCTATTATAACCACCCTTTTTTCTTAAAAAACAGATATGGTGCAACTCCCGATATAGCCATCAAAGTTATAGCAAACGGATATCCAAAATGCCAAGATAACTCAGGCATAATTCTAAAATTCATACCATATATACTAGCTATCATAGTAGGTGGCAAAAAGACAACCGAAGCGATAGAAAATATCTTTATGATTTTATTTTGCTGTATATTTATAAAACCTTGAGCCGCATTCATCAAAAAGTCTGTCTTTTCTGATAGAAAAGTATTGTGTGGCATAAGAGTCTCTATATCTACCAATATATCACCTATATCCTCTCTATCTTCTTGAAGCCAACTCGATTTTCTTTTTTGGAGTATGAGCATATCTCTTTGTGTATCCATGAGGCAAAGTCTTATCATACCTAGGGTATCGTCCTCTTGGGCTAAGTCCTCTATGGCTTCTTCTATATTATCGCTATCAACGGAGAGAACATTTTTGCCTATCTTGTTGAGCCTCTTATATGAATCCTCTAGCGTATCTGCTATCCTATCCATCTTCATCTCCATTAGCTTTAAAAATATCTCTTTTGGAGTAGAAAGTTTTAAGAGGTTTTTCTTTAGATATGTCCTTAGCAATCTAAGTTCCGGAACCTCATCTTTACATATTGTGATCACTTTATCACTACTAACTAAAAAGAGAACATTTGCATTTGAGTTGTCATCCCTGCCTACAAGCTGTAAAAAAAGACAATTTAGCTGAAAACCTCTCTCGTAAGATTCATAATGTGAGCTAGATTCAATCTCTTGAATCTCCTCCAAACTAGGCACAGGCAAGGAGCTTATACGAGAAATCAACTTCATCTCTTTTTCAGAGGGTTCATTTATATCTATCCAAATAGCTTCTTTTAAATTTTTTTCATTCTTAGTTTTAATAATCTGAATTTGATTCTGTGTGTTTACAAAAGCCTGCAACATAACAATCCCTTCTTTTGAGATATAGTATTATACTTCATATTCGATGAATAAGCTATTATGAATTTAGGTATAATTACAAAAAAAGGTTATGAATTATGAAAACTATAGGTCTGTTGGGTGGTATGAGTTGGGAGAGTAGTGCTACTTACTATAAAATCATAAATGAATATACAAATGAACTCTTAGGTGCGCAAAACAATGCAAAATCTGTTTTACTAACTGTAAATTTTGAAGAGATAGAGAGACTCCAACACCAAAACAGGTGGGATGAAGCTACAGACATCTTGATAGAAGCTTCTAAAAGTCTGCAAAATGCAGGTGCTGATTTTATAGTGATTTGCACAAACACTATGCACAAACTTTTGCCAAAAATATCTCCATATGTAGAGATACCTTTTTTACATATTGCCGAAGCTACTGCAAAAGAGATAAATAGAGATGGAGTAAAAAAAGTACTTCTTTTAGGTACAAAATTTACTATGCAAGAGAGTTTTTATAAGGATAAATTGATAGAAAATAATATAAATGTTGTTGTACCAAACGAACAAGATATGCAAACTGTCCATAAAGTCATCTATAATGAACTCTGTTTGGGTAAAACACTTAAAAAATCAAGAGAGGCTTTTATAAAGATTATAAAAAGAAGTGAGGACATAGAGGGTGTTATACTAGGA
>JALVAU010000417.1 GCA_027011025.1 Campylobacteraceae bacterium
GCTTTATATTTAAGCAAATTACAGAACAACTCTGTTAAGGATGTTTCGTTTTTCACGATGTTGAAAAAGATATTTTCTTTTCTTTTCATTATGCCACCTATCCTTTATTTGTTTAATTTCAAAAGAGCACAATACTTACTGTTATCAAGCATATGAAACATAATAACTAGCAGGATTAAAATCTATTAGTTCCCAAGTTGTGCTTTTTATCTTCTTCTTTAGCGTATCTAATGCCAATACCGAGTGCTACACCTTTTTTTACAACAAAAATTTAATCCAAAAAAGACTCAACTTATGCCCAACAGTTTATCGACTTTATTTAAAATATGGCTTAAGGTGGTTGTACCCATCCCCATAATTTAGACCAACTTTAAGCTGATAAAATCTGTTTTTTATTATGCCTTTTTAAAAATTTTATTGGACTTAAATTATCCAATGCTTCATGTGGACGATGACAGTTATAATCTAACATCCACTCTTCAACTTTTTTTCTAACTTCTGACAAAGAAGTAAAAATATGACAATCCAACAATTCTCTTCTTATAGATCCATTAAATCTTTCTACTCTTGCATTTTGGGTTGGCTTGCCCGGTCTTATAAAGTTTAGTGTTATATGGTGTTTTTTACACCATAGTTCTAAGTGAGTTGAAATGAACTCCGGTCCATTATCAACTCTGATTGAATTTGGACATCCTCTATACTCACAAACTTGCTCTAAAGCCTCTATAACTCTTCTTGCCGGTAAAGATGTATCAACTTTTACATGTAATAGTTCTCTGTTAAACTCATCTATAATATTTAAGAGCCTATAACGCTTTCCATGCCACAAGGTATCACTCATGAAATCCATAGCCCATACTTGGTTTGGGTACTGAAGTTCACTCAGTGGTGTTTGAATGCGTGTCGGTAAACGCTTCTTAGTTTTTCTTCTTATATTTAGTCCTAATTTTTTATAAACTCTATATATCTTTTTATGATTCCAAGTATAGCCATTATTTCTTATGCGAAGATAGAGCTTTTTAAATCCATTACGAGGATGTTTTTGAGCTAAGTGGTTTAAAACTTCTATAACTTCTTTATCAGTATCTTTTCTTTTGGGCTTATAATATAGAGAACTTCTATTGAATTTTAGGGCTGCACATGCCTGACGACAACTAAGCTCATGTTCTTGTTGTAAATACTTTACTGATTCTCTTTTGTCTTCAGGCTTTAGAGCTTTTTTTCAATTAAATCTTTTAATGCTTGATTTTCCAGTGCCATATCAGCATACATCCTCTTGAGTTTTGAATTTTCTTCTTCAAGCTCTTTAAGGCGTTTTATATCAGATACACTCATCCCTCCATATTTACTCTTCCAAGTATAATATGTTTGTTGTGATACTCCATGCTTACGGCAAACATCAATAACTTTTAAACCTGCCTCCACTTCATTTAAAATACCAACTATCTGGCTTTCACTAAATTTGCTCTTTCTCATGTTAACTCCTGATATATTTTATCAGAAATTATCAATTTTTAGGTGGTCTAGTTTTTGGGGATGGGTACACAATCTCTATAGTTTGGCAAATCTTGTTTTAAAATGCTTTGGATTGAATCTTGCGATAATAGGCTGTGGAAACCATTTATTCCTTC
>JALVAU010000418.1 GCA_027011025.1 Campylobacteraceae bacterium
CCTCTTAGGACTGCACACAGCGATCAACTAAAAGACTTTGATATCAAGACAAAACTTGACGCTACACCTACTATCCTTTTTATAGATGGTGGGAAAGAGGTTTTTGCCCATAGGGGATATATGGATAAAAAAGATTTTTACAAGGCATTAGGTTTGTTCAAGCTAGGTCAAAACAGCGAAGCTTTTAATGTTGCTTTTAATCAAGGCACAGATGGCAGGTACTGCAAGCAGTATGATATATTTAAGCATACTCCCGATGGTGTTTTTGTAGATAAACTCTCCGGAGATATACTTTTTGACACAAGAGACAGATTTAACTCTGGCTCCGGTTGGCTTAGTTTTTTCAAAGCAGTTGACGGCTCAGTGGTGGAGAGAGAAGACAATAGCTACGGTATGCACCGAGTTGAAGTCATAGCCAAAAAGAGTGGTATCCACCTAGGACATGTATTTAATGATGCCCCAGGAGGCAGAAGAAGGTTTTGTATAAATGCTACCGTTTTGGATTTTGTACCAAGAGATAAAGTTAAGTAGATTTAATAACTGACCTTACGCACTAAACACATATCTGAGTGGTATAAGTTGCTTGCAAGTGCTAGGCAGTAAGATGCAGGAGCTACTAGTAGCTTCAAATCTTACTAACGACGCAATTGTGAGCAAATTATACCACCCTTTGGGCAAAAAGATAAAGTATCATCTGGCTTCGTTAGATTTTTTCACCTTAGCTTTAGCTAGGCTTTCAAAAATCTGCCTCGCATATGACACTTTCTCTTTTTGCTCAGATATGTGTTTAGTGTGTAAGGTTAGTTATGAAATTATAGTATAATTTTAAAAAATTACATAAGTCAACTATATATGAAAACAAAAAACTATATGCCTTATCTTATTATGATTTTACCGCCTCTTCTTTGGGCCGGTAATTTTATAGTAGGTCGTGCCGTATCAGATCAACATGCACCGCTAGGACTCTCTTTTTACAGATGGTTTTATGCCACTTTAATCATCACTCCATTTACGATAAAATCCATATGGGAGCAAAGAGAGCTAATCAAAAAGTTTTTTTGGCGTATCACACTGCTCGCAATTTTGAGCATTAGCACATTTAATTCACTTGCATATATAAGTTTACAATACACAACTGCCACAAATGCTCTGCTTTTAAACTCTTTTATCCCTATATTTATACTGATTATTTCTGCACTATTTTTTAGTGAAAAAATCTCAAACAGGCAAATAGGAGGCGTGTTTATATCGCTTGGTGGAGTCCTTGCAATCATAAGTAAGTTAAATATTGATACTATTTTAGCTCTACATGTAAACAGGGGAGATTTATGGATGTTGCTCGCTGCTCTTGATTGGGCTATGTACTCTATACTGCTTAAATATTTAAGACCAATTGAGCTAAAACCTTTGACATTTTTGGGGGTTATGATGATGATAGGAACTCTGGTTTTATATCCAGTTTTTCTAGCTGATCCCTTTGGTGAATCAAATATCATTTGGAATAAAGAGATGATTATGGCGATCACATATATAGCGGTTTTCCCATCTATCATCTCATATATAGCATGGAATCACGGTATGCATAAACTCGGAGCATCGATAGGTGGACAGTATATCCACCTAATGCCCCTTTTTGGTGCATTTATGGCAGTTATATTTTTAAAAGAACATATACATCTCTACCATATAATAGGGGCATGTTGCATAGGTTTTGGTTTGTGGCTCAGTATAAGCACTAGAAAGTAAAAAGCTAAGCTTGCAACTCTTTTAGTTTTTCTCTTACTGCTTCTACATGTCCTTTGACTTTTACTTTGTTCCAAATAGCTTTGATTTCTCCATCTGGTGAAATTATAAAGGTTGAACGAACTACCCCCATATACTCTCTTCCGTACATTTTTTTGAGCTGCCAAACACCATAATTCTCCAAAACTTCTTTGTTTTCATCGGCTAAAAGTGTGATTTGCAAATCTTTTTTTTCTATAAAATTTCTATGTTTTTTAGGACTATCAGGACTTACTCCCAATATAACAGCATCTAAACCTTCAAATTCAGGCAAAGCAGAAGTAAATTCACATGCTTCAGTAGTACATCCCGGAGTATTATCTTTTGGATAGAAGTATAAAACTATCCACTTTCCACTCAAATCCCTCAAACAAATCTCAACCTCATCTTGATTTGGCAAACAAAATTCCGGTGCTTTTTGGTTAATCTCTAACATGTTTCTTTCCTTTTTTAATTAAGTTTTTCAAAACTATTTCTTAGAGGCAAATCCTCCCGCAGGGCTAAAGCCTCACGAAATAGTTTTGAAAAACTTAATTAAAATTATATCCATAAATGATAAATATTTGTCAATCTTCATCAAATCTCCATAAACAACTATTATAATCTCCTCACAAATAAATTTTAAGGAGAAGATATGAAAAAAGTTGGTATGGCATTGGTGGCTGTTGCTATTAGTACGGCAACACTCTTTGGTTCGGATGTTTATCTTAGTGATAATACAAAAGTTCCTAATCTAAAGATGAAAAATACAGGTCTTAGTTTTAAAGATATAGAGGGTTATCAAAACTATAAAATAGTTGCTACCCACTTTAGAAAAGACAAAAATGAGATAAGATACATATTGGCAAATCCTGTTGCATACAATGCCCTAAGAGCTAAGGCAAAAGTTATGCCAAACGGTAGTAAAGTAGTAAAGATTGGATGGAGGGTAAATGATATGGCTTCATTTCCATCAGCTCTTGAAGCAGATAAAATCCAAAGAGTCGAATACATGATAAAAGATGCAATAAAACACAAAGAGAGTGATGGTTGGGGATATGCAAGATTTGTCAAGAAAAATGGAAGTTACAAAGCATGGGGCGGAGATCCTAAAAGCTGTGTAGCCTGTCATGCGAGTGTGAAATCAAATGATGCACTTTTTACAAAATTTCAAAAAATGTTCTAAAAATTAAAGGAAAAATATGAAAACAAAATTATTACTAACAATAGCAGCGACTATAACACTACTTTTTGCCGGTTGTTCAACTAGCAATAGTAGCTTAAGTGCAAATTCACAAATGGTATCACATCTAAGTGACAACTCTGGTATGACTCTATATACATTTGATAAAGATATGGCAAATAAATCAAACTGTTACAATGGTTGTGAGAAAAAATGGCCTGTTTTTTATGGAAATTTAGATAAACTAAAACTTCCAAGTGATGTATCGAGATCAGATTTTGGTGTAATCACAAGAAAAAATGGTGCTATGCAAACCACTTATAAATCCAAACCATTGTATTACTTTTTCAAAGATACAAAACCAAATGATACAAATGGCGACGGAAAAAAAGGTGTTTGGCACATAATAAAATAAAAAACGACAAAAGCAAAAGCTCGCGTAATAATACTTAGAATTTTAAACGGCTCACGCTCCTATACAGAGCACCAGCCCGTGCAATAGTGCGAGGAATCTGCCCATAAGTTTTTCTTTGATGAGTGGAAAAGATGAGAGATGCCATTTATGGGCAGAGGGGACAGTAAAATGAAAAAAAAGATACTGATAGTAGAAGATGAAGAGAGTATAGTTGACTTTATAAAAAACCGACTAGAGAGTAATCTTTATGATACACATATAGCATATGACGGCAGGGAGGCTATCTCTAAAATAACCTCAAACTCATATGACTTAATCACACTAGATATCATGCTACCACATGTAGATGGATTTGAGATATGCAAAACCATAAGAAAAAAATCAAAAAAGTGCTTGATTGTTATGATTAGTGCGCTTGATACGATGGAATTTAAAACAAAAGGGTATGATTGCGGGATAGATGACTATATCGCAAAGCCATTTTCTGCTAGAGAGTTGGCTGTTAAAATCAAAGCTCTGCTAAAAAGAAAAGAGGAGCTCTCATCTCTTAAAGACAAATCTCTTTGTGATATAATTCTCAAAGAAGAGGCAAAAGAGGTGCTTGTAGGTGGATTTGAGATAGAGTTTACACCAAGTGAATACACAATCTTGTCTGTATTGATAAACAATAAAAACAGAGTCTTTTCAAGAGCAGATTTGGCTCAAATCATATATGACAATTATCTAGGCGAGATAGATGAGCAGGGCATAAACAGCCACATTTATCATATAAGAGAAAAAGTTAGAGAGTATTATGATAAAGAGATTATAAAAACCGTAAGAGGGATGGGATATAAAATATATGAAAATTAAACCTTTTTTAATTATCATCTATACTTTAGCAGGTTTTTTTATATCTATATTAAGCTCATTTTTGACTTATATTATCATCGGTAAGCCTATTGGGATGCCTATGGTTATTCAGATTGTATTTGTGGTTATTTTTCTAACTCCTGTTGTGGGTATCATAAGTTTTATACTCGGAAGATATCTCTCTAGGAAGTTTGATTTTATAAAAAATCGCTTAGAGGATATTAAAAATGAAAACTATGCCAAAGACAGCAGTCAAAACACAATCACAGAGATAAATGAAATAAATAACAATATAAATTTCTTATCTGACCAATTAAAACATCTCATAGAGGATTTAAAACAAAAGAATCAAGATTTATCAAATCTACTCATCTCTATGGCTCATGATATAAAGACACCAATCACTATATTGAATGGCTATATAGAAGAGTTGGAAGATGGCATGATAGATAATAAAAACTTGCCTTTGGCACTATCTCACATGAAAGAGGAGACAAAGTTTTTAGATGAGTTGACAATAGATATGCTTGAATTTATAACATCTATGAATAGACAAAAAACCAAGGATAAAATAGAATTATACACTTTGGTACAAAATGAAATCTTTCCTGTATTGCCACTAAAAACCGGCATAAAATACCTAAATGAACTTGAAGAGGGATTTTTTATAGAGTTTAATAAAACGGATTTAAAAAAGATAATCTTAAATTTACTAAATAATGCTATAAAACATACGGAAGCTGGTTACATAAAAATATATAATAAAAACCATATAGTTATATTTGAAAACAGTGGAAGTAAGATAGATGAAGAGTTTAAGGATAGGATTTTTGAGCCTTTTTTTACGATAGATAAAAGCAAAAATAGAAAGAAAAGTGGCTTTGGACTGGGTTTGAGTATAGTAAAAAACCTATGCCGGGCTAACAGCTACACATGTACTTTACATAGTAGTGATAAAATAAAAACACTGTTTTATTTAAAAAAAGTTAACAAGGAGATGATAGAATGAAATTTATAATTTTAATAGTAGGAATAGTAATGTCGATTTATGCAAAGCAAGAGACTATAGTTTTTAGTGCGGGGTGTTTTTGGGGGGTAGAGAAGCATTTTGAGCAAATCCCCGGAGTCATAGATGCAAAATCCGGATATGCGGGTGGAAACTATCCAAATCCAACTTATGAGACAGTTTTGAAGTATAGGCATTCTGCGCCCGAAGGCTTAGTAAACTATACAGAATCTGTTGAAGTCAAATTTGATGATACAAAGGTAAGTGCCAAAAAGCTTATCAAGGATTTTTGGGAACTTCACAATCCAACTCAAGCAGACGGGCAAGGTAACGATATAGGCAATAACTACAGAAGTGCTATATTTTACACAAATGAAAAACAGCACAAAATCGCCCTTGAGACAAGAGATGAGTATCAAAAACTTCTAAACAAAGCTGGATACGGCGAGATAACCACACAAATAGAGCCTTTGGAGAAGTTTTATGAAGCTGAGAGTTATCACCAAAACTATCTGCAAAAAAATCCAAACGGTTACTGTCCAAATCACGCAACTGGTGTAAAATTTGAAAAAGTAAAAAAACAGACTTCTTACATCAGACCTCTTGGTGGAAAAGAGATCGTTGTCATAGATGCCGAAGATTGTCCGTATTGTGAAAAATTCAAAAAAGATGTTACCTCTTCATACAAAGGAGATACACCTCTTAGGACTGCACACAGTGATCAACTAAAAGACTTTGATATCAAGACAAAACTTGACGCTACACCTACTATCCTTTTTATAGATGGTGGGAAAGAGGTTTTTGCCCATAGGGGATATATGGATAAAAAAGATTTTTACAAGGCACTAGGATTGTTCAAACT
>JALVAU010000419.1 GCA_027011025.1 Campylobacteraceae bacterium
TGCATATACAATCCCTAGGACGATACCAATAATAAGCGGACTAATAGCCAAATGCTTAAATACGGCAAAATCACCTAGATAAGTGGCACTCATAGCAAAAAGCGCGACAAACAGTATGCCACTTAGCGTGTTGCTTCTGTTTTCTTTGTTAAACATATATAAACCTTTTTAATTTTTGTGAATTATATAACTAATCTTGTTATAAGTAAAATAAATTAATTTTGATATAATGATTAATATATTTTATAAGGAAAAGGTGATGACACTCAAAGAGTTAAATATTTTCTATCATTTATGTGAAGATTCTCATATCTCAAACTTAGCTAAAAAACTTGGCCTCACCCAATCTGCCATATCACTAGCCATAAAATCACTCGAAAAAAAGGTAGATGAGCAACTTTTTGACAGGCTTGGCAAGAAGTTGGTATTAAATGAGAGAGGCAGATTTTTTAGACAAAAAACAGAGCCACACTTCATGGCTCTAAATGATGCTAAAAATTTATTTAAAAATGACAAAATTTCGGGGATTTTAAAAATCACTTCAAGTAAAACTATAGGCGACTATATCACGCCTCAAATCATATTTGACTTTCTAAATTCACATCTACATGTAGAGATAAAAAAGGATATCCAAAACTCCAAAAACATCATAAATTTAGTAAAAAATTATGAAATTGACATGGGATTTATAGAGTCCGTTTGTGACGACCCTGATATCATAAAAAAAGAGATAAAAAAAGATAGATTGGTAGTTGTCACAAGTGACAAAAGGCTAAAAAATAAAACTTGTTATATAGATGAGTTACTGAATAAAAAATGGCTTTTAAGAGAGAAAGGTTCTGGCACGAGAGATATCTTTTTGAATTCTATCGGAGATACAGCCAAAGAGTTGAAGGTATTTATGGAATTCAATGAATTTGAAGAGGCAAAAACTATACTTTTTAACAATCCTCAAACCATCACATGTCTCTCTAAATTTGTAGTAGAAAAAGAGTTGCAAAGAGAAGATCTTTTTGAAGTAACCCTAAAAAATCTTGAAATAGAGCGAAAACTCTACTTAATCTATCACAAAAATAAATATAAAAGCAAACTATTTGTTGAATTTGAAAATAGCTTAAGGGCACCTCTAATAACCTGATAAAGCCACTAATCTTTTGCTTTATGGTGGGTTAGATACAAAGCTAAGCCTGTAAATATAACTCCACCTGTTATATTGCCAAGGGTTACTGGTATTTCATTCCATAACCACCATTGAGTCATATTTACACCAGCTCCTAGCATCATGCCAGCGGGAATTACAAACATATTTACCACGGCATGCTCAAAACCTTGTGCAAAAAATGTCAATATCGGAAGCCACATAGCAAAGATTTTGCCTATGGTGGTTGTTGAAGTCAGAGCCATAACAACTCCCAATGTCACCATCCAATTACACAATATGGCTTTTGTAAATACGGTGAATATCCCATCTATGCCAAGATGTTCATATCCCACGGTTTTTGCAACTGCTATTTTTTTAATCAAATCAATAACTGCTGAAGACTCTACATGTCCAAATTTTGTTGTAGCTATTATAAAAAGTCCAGCATATAGTAAGCTACCGATTAGATTGCCGATAAAAACCAAACTCCAATTTTCAATCATCTTTGCAAAACCAATCTTATTTTGGGCAAGTGAAGTTGGCAGCAGAGCAAAACTACCAGTAACCAGCTCAAGTCCCAAAAGTACAATCATGACAAAACCTACAGGAAAAATCAATGCCCCTACTATAGGCAAGTGTGTCTGTGCCGTAGCAGTTATCGCCAAAGTAGTAGCAAATCCCAAAAGTGCACCTGAAAGCGAACCTCTTATCAGCAGATCCTTTACACCTAAACTCGCTTTGTAAGAACCTGCTGCAATCATCTGATCAACTACAAGTTCTGGTTTAACATAACTCATCTTTTCTCCCTTAAGTTTTCATATTTTGAATTATAGCAGCAAATCTTTATAATTTATTCATAATTTTGATTATAATTTAATCATATAAATGTTTAAATTATAATTTTATATTGCTATAATTCATCAAATTTTATATTGCAAGGTCCTAAAAAATGGAAAAATTACAAATATCTTTTGAATCAAGAAATACAAAAATAAATAAAATAGAAAAGATGAAAAATAGCAAAAAGCCAATTGATGCGTATGAGAAGATTGAAGAGTATGCAAAAAATGGTTACGACACTATTCCAAAAGAAGATAAGGAGTATTTTTTGAAGTGTTTTGGAATTTTTGACAAACCGGCAACTCCAAATGAATTTATGATGAGAATTCGGATACCCGGGGGACACTTGAGTTGTGAACAAACAGTTGCACTTGGTGAAATTTCGAGAGACTTTGGAAGAGACTATATGGATCTGACGACAAGAGCACAGATTGAGCTTCGATATATAAGCATAGAAAATATGCCAGCTATTTTAAAAAAGCTAGAGAGTGTTGGAGTCACATCATATCAAACAGGGGTAGATAATTTTAGAGGAATCGTCGCTGACCCTTTAGATAGCTTTGCTTTTGACAATATCATACCATCACAAAAAACATTACTTAAAATGCAAGAGAAGTTTTTATACGATGAAAAATGGATAAGTATGATTCCTAGAAAATTTAACACTTCTATTGTAGGTTCAATCTCAAATAGATGCAACGCTTTTGGTCATGATTGCTGTTTTGTTTTGGCACAAAAAGAGGGTTTTTATGGATACAACCTTTACATAGGTGGAAAAGTTGGCAAAATAGCAAAAAATGCAGATATCTTTCTAAAAAATGAGGAGGAGATTTTACTTGCCTATGGTGCTTTGATAAATCTCTTTAAAAAGTATGGATTTAGAGACAATAGAAACAGAAACAGGCTTTTTTATCTCATAGAGAGTGTAGGTATCCAAGAGATGGCAAAAAGCATAAGAGAGTATTGTGGACACGACTTTGCAACAGCTGGCACTACTTTGACTAAACTAGACAATGAAGATGCTGATCAAGGTAAAATGGCCTTAAAAGATGGCTCTTTTGCTTTTCATGTAACCATTCCTGCTGGTATATTTGGCGGTATTGATATGATAGAAGCAGCAAATATATCAAAAAAGTATGGTAGTGGAGATATAAGACTTGATATCGAGCAAAATCTATATATGATGAATATAAAAAAAGAGAATATTAAAGGTATCCAAGATGAGAGTTTTTTTACAAAATATAAACAATTAGGCTCTCCATATGCAAATCATCTTATAGCCTGTGCGGGTGAAAAGCACTGTAAATTTGGGGTAATTCCAAATAAATCAGATGCTTTAAATCTAGTACAATACCTAGAAGAAAACCTACCTCTTGAAAATGATGCAAAAATCAGAATATATTGGTCTGCCTGTGTCAAAGGATGCGGTTTGCACGATTTGGGGGACATTGGTTTTGAAGGATGTAAAGTCAAGGTAGATGGCATACAAGGGTATGGAGTTCATATTTTTATAGGTGGGAGAACCACTAGAAATGCCAAGATTGGTTATAGTGTTTTAAAATCTATCCCTTTGAAATTTGCTCATCTTTATGTCGAATCTTTAGTTTTGGAGTATAAAAAATTGCGATATAAAAATGAGAGTTTTGAAGATTTTAATCAAAGAGTTTTAAACCAATACTCCAAAGCTGCGATTGGCTTCATGATGACGCTAAAAACATACCTGAAGAGAAAAAATATTGATATTGATATAGGTTTTAAAGAAAATATAAAAACAGGAAAAAATGAGAAATTTGAAATATTTGAAATCGGAAGAGTCCTGTATAAAGAAATTACAGGCGAGGAGGCATATCAGATTATCGATGTTTTTACCCCAAAATTTCCAAAAAAACTAGAGAAAATTGATACTAAAAAACAGGACATTGATGATAATTTGGCTCAAATGGTAAATACAATGCTTAGAGAAAATAACCCAGCGATAGTTTTTAGTGAGTTAGTTGATTTTATCCAACTTAAGAATTGATGTTATATAATGGCGCCAAAATATCTTGATTTTTAATTAAAATAGAGGTTCTGTAAGCTTTTATGGTAAAATTATACAAGAAGTATAAAAGGATAAAGATGCAAATACTACTGATTATTGGCTTGATATTTGTGCTTGGCTCTTTTATGAAAGTGTTTGTACAAAATCTTGGAATTTTAAATGTTGTCGGATACTTGATACTTGGTGTTATTATCGGTCCAAGTGGCTTCAACCTTGTTCCAAAAGAGTTTATCCATGGAAGTAGTTTCATAATCGATATGTCCTTGTCACTTATCTCTGTTCTAGTTGGGGCAAACTTGAGATATGATATCTTAAAAGACATGCTAAGACAAATCTTTACAATTTCATTTTTTGAAGCCATCTTCACCTTTTTGTTTATTAGTATCTCATTTTATGCTATGTTTGACCTTTTAAATTTTAGCTTCAACCATGAATACCGCATAATAGCAGCTATTCTCTTTGGCGGACTCGCAACTGCAACTGCTCCCGCTACGATACTAGCAGTTAGTCATGAGATAAAAGCAAAAGGAAAATTTAACTCATTTTTACTTGGAATTGTAGCGATGGATAATGCCTTTGCACTTATATTTTTTAGCTTTATTGTTATAATTTCCAAAACTTTTATAGACTCTAGCTCTATAGACACTCAACTGTTTATCAGCATAGTGAAAAATGTGCTATTTTCTGTCATCGTAGGTATTTTGGGCGCTTTTATTTCCGAGATTATTGATAGAGTTTTTAAAAAAAACCAAGGGGTTAAGACAACTTCTACTCTTGGGATGATATTTATAACTTTTAGTGTTAGTCAATATTTCTCCCTTGAGCCTTTATTGGCATCACTTGTGATGGGAATTGTGGCTTCTAACCTCTCGAAAAACTTTTTCCTTGTAAAAAAAGAGTTTGACAATCACCTTAAAGACATCATTTTTTTACTCTTTTTTACAATTTCGGCTATGCATTTGAATATATCATTTTTAACTCAAATGCCATTGGCAATCATCGCCTATGTACTCTTTAGAATAATCGGCAAAATTGTCGGAGTTTGGATTGGTTCAAAACTATCAAATGCAGATGACAATATCGGCAAGCATCTCGGTATCGCACTTTTCCCACAAGCCGGTATAGCGATTGGGCTGGCTCTGTCTTTGCAAGATATGACTGACTTTGAGACAATTGCTCCGATAATACTAAACATCATCATAGCAACCACCCTAATCCACGAACTAATCGGCCCATTTTTAACAAAATTAATTTTAGTAAAATACGGCAAACATACAAAAAATAAATAATAAAGAGAGAGGGTAAAAACCTCGCGTCTTGAAAAAAAATGATTTTTTGATAAAGGATCTGAAATGATAAAAGTTTTAAATTTGCTTTCCAATTTTGTATGGACTTTTCATCTCTCCAATATGAAACTGTTATACCAGGTTCTTCTCTAGCTGATTCAAAACCCAAAAATCCATCTTGTTGCGACACAAGCTCAACCATCCTTGCTGATATCTCATCGTACCCTCTGTCTTCATCAATCTTCATTGATGTAAAAATAACCGCGTAATACGGCGGTTTTGGTGTATCTACAATGGTTTGTATCATCAAAACTCCAATTACTGTGTCCTAATTTTTTTCATATAATCTCTAGCTTTGTCGCCACGCAGATAATCAACGATACCAAGCATTCCATCGGTTAGATATCTTGCATTAAACCCTTGCAATTTTAGATAGAGTCTTGCTATTTCAGCCCTATCGTAGTGTGGACACATAGTAACAACTGTTTTATTTTTGTCAATCTCATCAAGTCTATTTGGTATTTCATTTAGTGGAATATGATCACCAAATCCTATCTTCCAAGCCTCATACTCTTCATCAAATCTTATATCTATCACTTGGACTTTACCCTCTTCATAAAGTTTTAAAAGTTCAGGTAATTTTATTTTCATATCAATTCTCTCTTGATAATCAAAGTTTTTTAGATACTCATCAAAATTTATTTTTTTCATTTTATTTCTCCTGCACCCATAAAGAGTATTTTTTATCTACATCATAAAATTTTATGGG
>JALVAU010000420.1 GCA_027011025.1 Campylobacteraceae bacterium
ATCCTAAAAATTAAAGTATAAGAACTCTGAGATTTTATTCATATCAAACATAGTGTATATGATGATAGCAGAGATAAAAAGAAGATTTTTATAACTAGGAGAAAACCTACTTGCCATATCTGTAGAGTTTTGCAATCTTGCAACTACAAAAATTCCTACAATTGACCACACAAAAGCACTTGTTCCAAATTGTAATCTCCCAAAATTTTGTGGATTGGAAGCTATAAAATCTCTTAAAAAACTAAGTTTATACAGAGTCTTATCGGATACCATGACTCCATTACCCCCGACCATACCCCAAAGAACTTTCTTAGCTTCACTCCACTCTTTTGCTCTAAAAAAAACCCATGCTATATTGACGAAGTTAAATGTGATAAACCATGCTAGATATCTATGCATAGTAAAACCAAAACTTTTCCAGAGTCTATGAATGACTAAGGCCACGCCATGCAACGAACCCCAAAAAACAAATGTCCAGCCGGCTCCATGCCAAAGTCCACCTAGTATAAAAGTAACCATAAGGTTATAGTATGTTCTAAATTTTCCTTTTCTATTCCCCCCAAGAGGTATATAGATATAGTCTCTCAAGAAGCGAGAGAGGGTTATGTGCCATCTTCTCCAAAAATCCTGTATGTCCGTAGCCTTGTATGGAGAATTAAAATTTATAGGGAGCTTTATATTGAAAAGCAAAGCAGCCCCTATAGCCATATCGGTATAACCGCTAAAGTCAAAATAGAGCTCAAAAGTATATGACAAGCTTGTAGCCCATGCCTCAAAAAAGGAGAGCACATTTGAGTGGTCAAATCCAGCATTTGCCCAGATAGCAAATGTATCTGCGATGACAACCTTTTTAAACAGTCCAATAGAAAATATAAACAGGCCTGTTGCTATATTTTTATAGTTTTTGGTTTTATTTCTTATATTTGCAAACTGTGGCATCATCTCCTTGTGATGAACTATAGGACCTGCTATTAGTTGTGGAAAAAATGTAACAAACAGAGCATAATTTAAAAAATCATACTCTTTTGTTTCGCCTCTGTAACTATCGACTATATAGGCTATCTGCTGAAATGTAAAAAAACTAATAGCAAGAGGTAGAGCAAGATGTAGTAGCTCTACATGTAGAGTTGTCATAGCGTTGATATTTGATATGAAAAAATCACTATATTTAAAATATCCCAAAGAGAGTAGATTGATACTGATTCCTATAAGTAAAAGAGTCTTTTTAGATACTTTTTTATGCTCTTGTTTTTTCGATAAAGATACTCCTATGATGTAGTTAAAGAGCATAGAACATAGTATTAAAGGCAGGTATGCTATATTCCACCAACTATAGAAAAATAGACTGCTAAAGACCAAAAAGCCTTTTGAAAGCTCAGTTAGCCTCTTGGAATTTAGATAAAAGTATATAAAAAAAGTTAGTGGCAAAAATGCAAATATAAATGGATATGAGTTAAACAGCATACTTGGTTTTCCTGTTTTCAAATCTGTATTGAGCAAATATCAAGCCGCACATCAGTGCAAACAGAGACATAGTGCTGTTTAGATAGAAGAGCCTATCTGCAAAATCTCCCAAGATAAAAATAGATAAAAGGGAGATTTTCACTATGTTTATAAA
>JALVAU010000421.1 GCA_027011025.1 Campylobacteraceae bacterium
GTATAGAGCTTCAGACTATGGATAGTGGCATATATTCGCCAACATTCAAAGGAAAGGTTATTTTATTGGCGTTTTTTGGAAAAAACTGTCCACCATGTCGTGCTGAAATACCGGGTTTTGTGAAACTTCAAAATGAACTCAAAGATAAATTTCAAATTATAGCGATACATGTTCAACAAAAAATGTCTCAAACAGAAATAGAAGATTTCATAACTTCTCACAGTATAAACTATCCCGTGATACCTGCAACAAGCAAGGCATTTGATATAGCTAATTTTGTCTCATCAAAAACTGGTTGGAAAGGTCAAATACCATACTCAATTTTACTTGATAAAAATGGAGAAGCCACAAAAACTTACCTAGGAATGCAAAGCGAAGAGAGACTCGCAAAAGATATAAAATCACTTTTTTAAGGAAAAAATATGCCAAATAGAGAAGATGCTTTAAAACTACTAAAAGAGTACAATGGCGATGCACTCGTAACTCATGGACTTGCAGTCGAAGGAGCTATGAGGCACTTTGCAAAAAAAGACGGAGAAGATGAGGAAAAATGGGGCATAACAGGATTGCTTCACGACCTAGATTATGAGAAATTTCCAGATGAACACTGTCACAAAACAAAAGAGATTTTAGAGCCACTTGGATATAGTGACGAAATCATAAGAGCTATCATGAGCCATGCTTATGGGATTTGTACAGATGTTGAGCCTATCTCTAAAATGGAAAAAACTCTTTATGCGGTTGATGAGCTCACCGGTCTTATCACAGCTTGTGCACTTGTGCGACCATCTAAATCTGTGATGGATTTGGAGCTAAAATCCGTCAAGAAAAAATTCAAACAAAAATCTTTCGCAGCTGGAGCAGACAGAGAAGTGATGAGAAAAGGTGCAGATATGCTTGGTATTAGTCTTGATGAGCTTATAAGCGAAACAATTCTTTCACTAAGAGCGATAGCTCCAAGCTTAGGACTTTGATATGAAAAATATTTTAAAAATTTTCACCATCTTAACTCTTCTTATAACTTTTGGCTCAGCTGCCAAAATATCGGGCGTAAATATGCCAAACTCCCTTCAAAACGGTTTGATTTTAAACGGTGCTGGCATCAGAAGTAAATTTTTCTTTGATCTGTATGTTGGGGGTTTATATCTTAAAAACAAAACTTCAAATGCTCTACATGTAATAAACTCAGACGAACCAATGGCTATAAAACTGCATATAACTTCATCGCTAATAACAAGCAAAAAGATGATGGATGCCACTATGGAGGGCTTTGAAAATTCCACAAAAGGCAATATCAAACCTCTGAAAAAACAGATAGACGAGTTTATCAATGTTTTTAAAAAGGAGATAAAAGACGGGGATATTTACGACTTTGTCTATACACCACAAATTGGAGTAAAAATTTTCAAAAACTCAAAACTTATCACCACAATAAAAGGCTTAGAATTTAAAAAAGCACTATTTGGCATCTGGTTTTGTGAAAAACCAGCACAGAAAAGTCTAAAAAAAGAGATGCTAGGAGTTAAACAATAAAAACCTTAAGATATAGCTAGCCCTTACTGAATTTCATGGTATTTGGGGTAAAAAATCCCCATATCAGTATCTATTTTATCTAATC